>CBIMJO010000501.1:0-6990 GCA_966244135.1 uncultured Actinocrispum sp.
GCCACCGGCCAACGCGGACTGCAGGTCCTGGAGCTTGGTGATGACCTCGGTCTCGCTGGCGTTCTTGCGATCCGAAGCCTCCGCCAAAGCCGCCCGGACCGAGTCCAGATCGGACTCTTCGAGGTCGGGCAGGGCGGCGGACAACGCGCCGGGAGCGGTGACGACGGCCTCGAACCCCCGCAGCGCGGCGGACTGCGCCTCCTCGGCGCCGGTCAGCTGCTCGGTCGCGTTGCCCAGCAAGGCATCCAGCTTGGCCGCCTGCTCGCGCAGCTCGGTGATCTGCTCGCGGACGTCCTTGAGCGAACCGCGCATGCGTTTGCGGGACGACTCCAGCTCGGCCAGCCGCGCCGCGATCTCCTTGGCCTCACCGCCGACCGCACCGGTCAGCTCGGACAAGGTCCCGGTCTGGGCGGCGTAGTCGACGCAGCGCTGGTCCGCCTCGGCCTCGGCGGTCGTGCGCTCTTCAACGGCCGAGTTGTACCGGTGGAACGCGTCGACGAGGTCCTCGACCGTGCCCTTGCACCGCTGCCGCAACGCTTCGGCCAGCCGCTCCGCGGCGCCCTGCGCCTCGGCGGCGGACTGCTGGGCCTGGCGCAGGTCGTCGGAACGAGGGGACAGGCCCGCGTCCCCGGCCTGGCGCAACAGGTCCGCGGTCGTGGCCTGCCAGCGGGCCTGCATCTGGTCGTGCTCTTCGCGCAGCTGCTGGGCGTGCTTGTTGGCGCGCTCGGTCGCCTCCTGCTCGGCCCGCATCCGGGTGTGCTTGGCGATCAGCTCCTCGTCGCCGGGGAACTTCTCCAGGTGCCGTTCCCACTCGGCGACGACGTCGTTCGCGGGCTGCTGCTCCTCGGCGGCGGCCAGCTCCTCGCGCAGCGTGGACAGTTCCTCTTCCAGCTCACCGATCCGGCGCTGGCGGGCGGCGGCGCGCGCACCTGCGCCGACGTACTCCGCAGCGGGCTTGAGCCAGGTCCCGTGCAACGCTCCGGCCCGCCAGGCGCCGTCACGGCCCAGCGTCATCGTGGCTTCGGACGAGCCGAGACCGATGCTGCGCAGCAGCGCGTCCACGCGGGACGCGTCCACCGGACTGCCCGGAACCTCAACCGCCACAAGGACATCCGCGAGTGACGCACCCGTGACCGCCGCTCCCGGGCTGGCCAGCACATCGGCCAGGTCAGGCACCGAACCCTCCGGCGTGACCAGCGCGTTCAGCAGCCGGCTGGCCTCCAGGGCGGACTCGATCCCGGCCCGGTCGGCGTCGGACAGGTCCTTGCGGAAGTCCACGAGCTGGTAGAAAGCCGCGCCCGCACTGGCATCCCGGGCAGCGGGGGCCTCCGGCGCGGGCTCCTTGCCGGCGCGCAGACTCGCCAGCTCGGCGTCCCGCTGGCTGATGGCCTCGCCCGTTTCGGTCCGCCGCTGCGACGCGGTGTGCGCCGTCTCGCGGGCGGCCTGGACCAGGGGAGCGGTCCACTGGCGGGCCGCGGTGGCCAGCGCGCGGGCCTCGGCCGGGTTCGCGCTGATGTCCTCAATGGACGGCAGCGGGAGCTCGCGCTCGGGCGCGGCATCCCGCAGCGGGCCGGCCTTGCGCCAGGTGGCGACCTGCTCCAGCCAGACGTCCGACTCGGTGATCAGCTCCTGGTTGGCCTGGTTGCGCCGGCCGGACGCCTCGGTCGCCTCCAGCTGGGCGGCCCGCGCGGAGGACCGCAGCGTCTCGACCCGCTGCTCCTGTTTCTCCTGCTCAACGGCCTGCTGGTGCAACGCCAGCGTCAACGCGCTGCGACCGCGGGCCTCCTTCGCCGCGCGCCCGGCGCGTTCCGCGGCCTCGGTCAGCGACTGCAGCAGGTCGTCGGCGGCGACGGGTGGCGGGACCTTGCGCTCGATCGGCAGCGGCTCGGCCTCGGGATCGGGCTTGGCGCGGACCCGTTCGGTGATCGTCTCGCCGTCGCTTTCCGCCCAGCGCGGCAAGGCCGGGCACAGCGAGGTGTCCAGCGCGGCCGCCTGCAGGGCCGTCCGCAGCGACTCACCGAACTCACCGGCGGCGTCGAGGTCCTGCGAGAGCCGGCGCAGCAACCGGACCACGCCGTCGACCGTGGCGTCCTCGGCGGCCCGCTGCTTGCTCGCCACGTCCAACGCGGCCGAGGCGGCCGAACGTGCTGCGGCGACGAGCTTTTCGCGGCTCTGCAGGTCCTGCAGGTCGCGGAACGCGGGCAGTTCCTTGAGCGCGCCGATGGTCTCCTCGGCCTGCTGCTCGCCCGCCTCGATCTCGGCCTCGGACCGCTCCGCGTCGCCGCGCTCGGTCCGGGCCTTCTCCAGGTCCTTGGTCAGCTTCGCGGTCTGCGCGCCGAGCCTGCGAACGGTGTCCTCGCTGCCCTTCAACCGGTCCGCCGAGGCGCGGATGCCCGCCAGCGCGTAGTCCGAGTACGTGCGCAGGAACGTCCGCAGCGCCTTGTCCGCGGTGCCCAGCCGGGTGATGTTCTCCCGGATCGACTCCAGGTCGTCGAACGAGGTCGCCAGCTGCTCGATCATCGCGGAGTCCAAGGGCGGCAACGCATCCGAGAGGATCTGCTCCAGCTGCCCTTCGAGCACCTTCAGGCCGACGTCCGGGTTGCGCAGGGTCCGCTGCAGGTGCAGCAGGTCGCCATAACGCCCGGCCGGCACGCCGTAGACCGTCTCCGCGATCTTGGCGCGGAACGCCTGCTCCTCCAGCACACAGTCCGCGCCGAGCACCTCACGCAGCTGCGCGGCACCCAGCGGAACCCGGTCGGCGCCGACCAGCTGGAAGTCGTGGCCCACCCGCTCGGGCGTGATGAACCGCCAGGAATCCGAGATCTGCTGGGAGGTCTTGGACGCCTTCACGCCGAGACCGCAGGTGAGGTGGTGCCCGTCGCGCCGCAGCTCGATCCAGGCGTAGCCGATCCGGTTCGGGCCGCCGTCGTAGTCGTCCAGCATCAGCCGCCGGATCGACACCGTGTCGAACCCCTTGGAGCCCAGCTGCCGCAGGTCGCCGTCCAGGCACAGCGGCAGCAGCAGCTCAAGCGTGCGCGACTTGCCGGAACCGTTGGTGCCCTGGAAGATCGCGCGCCCGCCGGAGAAGTCGAAGGTCTGCTCGGCGTACTGCCAGACGTTGACGATTCCGCCCCGGTGCAACCGCCAGCGTCCGGTGGGGGTGGGATCCCCGGCAGGGGGTCGGAATGTAGCCGTCATGCGCCTGCCTCCTCGTCGAACAACGACCACCCCGGCACCTCAGGCTGCGCGGCCACTTCCACGACCTCACGCTCCGGGTCGCCGTCCGGCTCCGGCCACCACCGGGCCGCGGCGGGCGACAGCCACCACTGATCGCCATCGGGCACCGCGAGTCCCATGTGGACGAACAGGGCCAGCACCTCCGCGACGATCCCGTCGATGTCCTCGCCCGCCTGCCGCGACCAGGCCGCCGGGTAGTCGGCGACGAGCCGCTCGCAGACCTCGCGGACGCGGGCGGGGCTCACCGGCCGCCGTCCCGCACTGTCCACTTCGGAGGATTCCGGTGATTCGCCGGTGTCCTGGGCGAGCAGGTCGGGCAGCGCGAGCAACCCGATCCTCGCGACTGTACTGGTACCCGGGAACATCACATCGGACAGGTACTCCTCCGGATCGGCCGCGAGGATGCCCTCCAGCCGGGTCTCGGTGAACAGCCCGAAACACCGCTCCAGCAGGTAGGACTCGCGCCGCTGGTTGCGCAGCAGCCACTCCCGCTCGTCCTCGGCCAGCTCCGCGTAGAGCACCACCGGGCTCTCGACGAGTTTGCGCCGCACCAGGAAGTCCACCCGGCGTGGCGCGGTCCGCGCGGCCAGGGTGACCAGCGCCGATGCGTCCTCGGCGTCGGCCACCGGACCGGCCAGCAGCTGGCCGAGCAGGTCGGTCTCGATTGTGATCAACGCCTCGGCCGGGGCGTCCTGCGATGCGGACGACACCGTGCCCTCGGTCTCGGTGAGCACGCCCAGTGCGACCAGATGCCGCAGCGCCGCGGTGAGCGCGCGCCGGTCGGCGATCGTGTCGATCACCTCGATGCCGGCCTCCACCGCCGCCGACCGGACGTCCGAAACCAGCCGGGACAACAGAACCTGGCGTCCGGTGCCGGTGAGCGCGGCCATCGTCAGCGCGAGATAGGCGTAGCCGCGAGGGGAGAGCTCGGGCACGCCCCGGGTGGAATCCTTGCCCGGCCCGGCTTTGTAGAGCCGCGCGAACTTCCGCTCGACCACCAGCCGGTAGCCCAGCAGGGCGGTGAACAACTCACCCAGCACCACGCGATGGCGGTATACCAACGGAAGCAGCTCACCGTCCGGCCCGCCGATGCGCAGCAACGGGCGCCGCAGCAACGTCCGGGCGCACCGGACCACGTTGGCCGCGTCGATGTCCGCCAGCCCGTCGAGCGGGTCGGCCATGTTCAGCCTCATGCCCCGCCTCCGGACAGCACGAGCGTGGAATCGCGCAGTGTCAACGTTCCGCCGGTCGACCGGACCTGGGTGGTGACGCCCTCGGCGTACTCGATCCGCACGGTCAGCCCGCGCACCTGGTCCTCGGCCGCGCCGGAGTCCTTGGCGCTGTCGCGTTGCGCCATCGCCAGGGTCAGCAGCTCGCACAACACGCCGAGCGCACCCGCCGACAGCGTGACCTCGCTCAGGTTCGGCGCCGCCGCGGCGAGCTCGGCCACGTCGGCGGCGCGCAGCTCGTCCGCCTGCCGGGCCTCGGCCAGCAGCGACTGCTCGGTGATCGGGTCGTCCATGATCCGCGACGTCCGGCCGCGCGCACCCCGGTCGCTGCGGCTGCGCACGCTCACGGTCACATCGCACACCGGGCCCTCGCTCCACGGCGTGCGTTCGTCGTCCGAATCATGCTCGGGCGCGGGCAGCAGGTGCCGCGACGAGTACATCCCGAACGCGGCCGCGTACAGCTCGGCGCCGTCCTGCGCGGTGCCCTCGTCGAACCACTTGGCCAGCTTGAGCAGCTCCGCCCGGCGCCCGGGCAGCAGCCCGCCGCCCGCGGTCGCGCGCTTCACGCTGGCCAGCAGAGAACCAATGGCCCGCGCGGTCGCCTCCCGCAGCACCGTGACCTGCGACGGCCGCCCAGGCCGGTCCACGAACCAGTCGGTCAGCTCCTGCCAGTCACCCGCCGACCGGCCCCGGGCGCGCTCGACGTCCGCGCCCAGATCGTCGGTGGAACCCAAGAGCCGCAACAACTCCGGCCGCGCGGTGGCGAACCGGCCGGTCAGGTGCTCGGCGATCGCCGGGGTCTGCCGCAGCACGTCCTCGACGACCTTCTGGATGTACTCCACCAGCAGGTTGCGGAATCCGGAGATCTCGTCCGCGCCCAAGTGGTGCCTGGTCACCACCTGGCCGAGGTACGCGTAGAAGTCACGCACGGTCGCGGCCAGCTCCGCGTGCTGCAGGAACAGCGTGGTCACCTGCTCCGACAGCAGCTCGCGGGCCCGGGTGGCGGCGGCCGACTCCGGGTCGCGCTGGTCCTGCTGGACCGCGGTGGCCAGCGACTTGCCCAGCTGGCTCAGGCCGCGCTCGATGGCGGGCAGGAGCTCACGGGACACCTCGCGGGCGCCCTCGGGCACCCGCAGCAGCTCGTCGACGTCCCGCTGCACCCGGACGGCCAGCTTGCTGACCTGGTAGCGCACGCTGCCGTGCTGGAACTCGGCGATGCTGGCGGCGACCACCTCGCGCCGGCCCTGCACCAGGTTGCCCCACTCCACCAGCTGCTTGAGCCGGGTGATCACGTTCTCGATGCGCGACTCGCCGCGCTCGACCGTGCCCTCCCGCTCGGCCGAGGCCAGCGCCGCGGCCACGTCCCCGGCCGACAGGTCGGCCAGCAGCGTGGCCGTGAACAGCCGCATGATCGCCAGGTACGTCCGCATGTGCTCCCTGGCCTGCAGGTACGCGTACAGCCCAAGGCGATCGGTGGGCCCGGCGCCCGTCGATCGGTCCTGCTGGTCGGGGTTCACGGCTTTGCACCCTAGCTTCTGGGTCCGACAGTCTCAGCGCTACGGTTCCCGCTGGGGCTTTTTCGGGAGGGTTCGGGTGACAGCGGGACGTGCGTTGGGGCTGCTGCTCGGGATCGTGGCCGACGGGGTGTTCGGCGATCCCCGGCGCGGTCATCCGGTCGCGGTTTTCGGCGCGGCGGCAGGGCGTTTGGAGAAGCTGACCTACCGGGACCACAAGCTGCCCGGAGTCGTCTACACGGGCGCGCTGGTGGGTTCGGCGGTCGGGCTGGGCGTGCTGGTGGAACGCGCCGGGAAGCGGCACCCGGTCGTGCGGGTGGCCGGCACCGCGGCGGCCACCTGGCTCGCTCTGGGCGGGAAGTCGCTGGCCAGCGAGGGCACGTCGATGGGCCGGTCGCTGGACTCCGGGGACGTCGAGGCGGCGCGCAAGCGTTTGCCCAACCTCTGTGGCCGCGATCCTGAGGCTCTGGACGCGACCGCGCTGGCGCGCGCGACCGTCGAGTCTGTGGCCGAGAACACCTCCGACGCGGTAGTGGCGCCGCTGTTCTGGGGCGCTGTGCTGGGCGTGCCGGGCCTGCTGGGCTACCGGGCCATCAACACCCTCGACGCGATGGTGGGGCACAGGTCGCCGCGATATCGCCGTTTTGGCTGGGCTTCCGCGCGCCTGGACGACGTCGTGAACCTGCTGCCCGCCCGTGCCGCGGCGGCGTTGACCGTCGCGGGAGCGCCGGTCGTGGGCGGTTCCGCGCAGGGCGCCTGGCGGGCCTGGCGGCGGGACGCGGCGGCGCATCCGAGCCCGAACGCGGGCCGGGTCGAGGCGGCCTTCGCCGGGGCGCTGGAGATTCGCCTGGGCGGGCGAACCGTGTACTCGCATGGGGTGGAGGAACGGCCGGTGCTCGGCACCGGGCGTAGCCCCGACGCCGGGCACGTCACCCGAGCGGTTGAACTTTCGCGCGTCGTCGGTGCCCTTGCGGGCGGCGCTTCGGCCGTTCTCGCGCTGCTCAGCCGCC
>CBIMJO010000502.1:0-6975 GCA_966244135.1 uncultured Actinocrispum sp.
CGCTGACCGACCCGTCCGGCGTCCCGGCCTGGCGCACGATCAAGAGCTGGTCGCTGATCCCGACCGCGGACAAGAACATCCCGCCGGCCGCGCAGCGGTTCATGGCCGAGCGTGCCCACGCGCACACCGTTGAGATCCCCGGCGCCTCGCACGCCGTGCTGGTCTCGCACCCCAAGGCGGTCGCGACCGTGCGCGCCGCCGCCCCCCGCTAAGATCTAACTTGTGTGGGCCGCCCCGGGGGGCCGGCGGGCCGCACCACTCGGCTTTTACGGTGTCCAGGCCGCGGCGACGGCCCAGCTGACGTCTTCCGCGTAGGACGCGGCGTTGTCATAGGCGTGCAGGCCGCCGCTGGACGCGACCCACACTTCGGCGTTGTAGTGCCTCATGTTCGTGCCCAGCTCGTTGATCGACTGGAACCGGACGCTGCCCGGCGCCGACCCGGCCTGGGCGCAGAACGTCGCGTCCCGCCGGTACAGGTCCGAGTTCTCCAGGGCGTTGAGCCGGACCCGGAACGCCGAGTGCCGCAGGTACTGGCCCGGGAAGTTGCGCGCCTCCAGGGAGTAGCAGCTCGAGTCCGCCAGGCCCGGCCGGATGTAGAAGCTCGCGTCGGCCTTGAGCAGGGCCTCGCTGCCGCTGTTCACCACGTCGGTCCGCGCCAGGCTGTCCTGGTGACGCAGGAACCGGTCGGTGAACCCGGGAGTGGTCACCTGGAACGACCTGGCCGTGTTCACCGGGAGGGTGAACCCGCTGCGCCACCACGGAATCGTCGCGGCCCAGGTGGTGTCCTCGGCGAAGGTGGACGCGGTGTCCCACGGGTTCGGGCCACCCAGCCTGGCCAGGTAAACGACTTCGTTGAAGTGCCGGATGAACGACCCTGGCGTGTCGAAGGATTCCAGCGCGGTGGCGCCGAGACCCGTGCGGGCGCAGAAGGTCGCGTTGCCCGCGAACGCCGCCGACCCGTCGTTCGGGTCCTTGCGGATGGCCGTGCCCGCGTGCCGGAGGTACTCGCCGGGGAAGTTGCGGGACTCGAACGACAGGCAGGACGCGTTGGCCAGACCCGGCCGCGCCCAGAACGTGCTGTCCTGCTTGAGCAGATCGGCGCTGCCGCTGTTCACCACGTCGGTGCGGGCAGTGCCGTTCTGGTGCCTCAGGTACCGATCCGTGTAGCCGGGTGTGGTGACCTTCAACGAGATCAGCTCGCCCCGGCCGACCTCGGTCCCGGCCGCCTTGGCCAGCACCTCCTGGTTGACCTGACGCACACGCGCCTCGGTCATCTTCAGGATCCGGCGGTCGTAGGTGTAGAAGCCGTTGACCTCGTTCTCCACGTCGTACGGTTCGGTGTAGACGGACCCCGAGAGGCCGCGGGTCTGCACGAACCGGCCGACCTCCCGGGTGATCTCGACATAGCGGTTGGTCAGCGAGGTCTCGTCCGGGAACAGCTCCCCGTAGGCGAAACCGGCGCCGGGCTGCCATTCGTGCCCGGTGACCCGCCGCCCGAGGCCACCGTACTCGCCGAGCACCGCCACGCGCGAAGCACTCGGAAGCCTGGTACCGGTGGACATCTGGTAGGCGTGATCGTCGATTATGTCCCCATTGGACGGTTCCGGGTCGGAGACGCAGCAGTTGGAGCCGGAGTTGTGGTCGATCAGCCGGGTGTTGTCGATCGACCGGACCAGGTCGACGATCCGCTGGTTGTCGTACTCGCCCCAGCCCTCGTTGAACGGGACCCACTGCACGATCGACGTGATCCCCTTGAGCTGGTTGACGATCCGGGTGAGCTCGGACTCGTAGTTCACGTGGCTGCGCGCGGGCGTGTCGCCGACCGCGTCCAGGGCGGGCATGTCCTGCCAGACCATCAGCCCGAGCCGGTCGGCCCAGTAGAACCAGCGGGCCGGCTCGACCTTGATGTGCTTACGGACCATGGTGAAGCCCAAGGCTTTCTGGCGTTCCAGGTCGAACCTCAGGGCCTCGTCGGTCGGCGCCGTGTAGATCCCGTCCGGCCAGAAGCCCTGGTCGAGAGTGCCGAGCTGGAACACGAACTTCCCGTTCAGCAGCGGCCGGAGCACGCCACCGGAGATGCCCTTGGTGATCGACCGCATACCGAAGTAGCCGGTGACGACATCACCGCCGTTGGTCATCGTGACGCGCAGGTCGTACAGGAACGGGTCGTCCGGTGACCACAATCGTGGGTTCGGCACGGGAATCCTGATGCTGGTGCCGGTGTTCCCGGTCGCGCTGCCGACAACCGTGCCCCCGGTCAGGACTTCGGCGCGCACTTGCTGGCCGGCCGTGCCCTGGACGACGAGGTCGAGGGCGCTCGCCGGGAGGTTCGGGGTGGTGTCGAGCCGCGTGATGTTGTTGGCGTTGACCGGTTCCAGCCACACCGTCTGCCAGATCCCGGAGGACGCGGTGTACCAGATGCCGCTGGGGTTGCGGCGCTGTTTGCCGATCGGGAACGTGCTGCCGTCGATCGGCGAGGAGGCGCCCACGATGATCTCGTTGGCGCCCGTACCCAGGGCATTGGTGATGTCGAAGGAGAACGCGTCGTAGCCGCCGGTGTGGGTGCCGACTTGGGTTCCGTTCACCCAGACTCGCGTTTCCCAGGTGACCGCGCCGAAGTTGAGCTTCACCCGCCGTCCGTTCCAAGTGGACGGAACGGTGAACGTGCGGCGGTAGAACATGTTGTCCTCGTGCCGCATGATCCCGGACAACGCCGACTCGATCGGGTAAGGCACCAGCACGCCCTCGGGCAGGGTGCGGCCGATCGGTGGGGTGTTGAGGTTCGGCGCGCCCTGGAACTCCCAGACACCGTTGAGGTTCTGCCAGTCCGGGCGGGCCAGCTGCGGGCGCGGGTAGTCGGGCAGGGCGTTGGTGGGGGAGACCTGGCTGGTCCAGGGCGTGGTCAGCGGCGGGGTCTTGGGTGTCCAGGTGGCCGCGGCGGCCTCCGGGACGGTGACCAGCGCGGCCGCGAGCAGGACGCCCGCGACCGCGCCGATCACCTGGCGGCGGGATCTGAACATGGGTTTTTCTCCGGGGTTGCAGGGTTATCCGGTGATGAGTGCGCCAAGGCCGCTGGCCTGGGGGCGCCAGTCGAGCTGGTTGGCTGAGCCGCCGGCCCAGCGCTGGCCGACCCGGTTGAGCGGGTCGCGGTCGGCGGTCCAGATGGAGTCCGCCTGCCGGGTCAGGAACGGCTGGTAGCCCAGTTCGGCGAGATACCTGACGAGGATCCCCTTGAACTGCTTCTGGTTGTCGTCGCAGGAACCGGTGTCGCAGGACTCGGTGAGGATCCCGTTGCGGGCCAGGCCGGTCTGGGCGGAGTCGGCCAATCTCCGTGCGGCGTCGAGATAACGGGTGTCGCCGGTGGCGCGCCAAGTCTCGGTCAGGCCGCCGATCGCCAGGCCCTGGTTGTAGGTCCAGACCGTCTGGCCGTTGTTGCGGCAGTCCTGGGTGAGGCCGTCGTTGACCAGCCCCGCGGAGTTGATCAAGCCGCTGGCCAGGTACCAGTCGGCCGCGGTGCGGGCGCGCTGCAGCCACACAGTGTCACCCGGTGTCCGTTGGTGCACCGACGCGACGAGCCGCAGGTAGAGGCCGCTGGTGATCGCGTTCTTGTAGGTGCGTTCCCGGTTCCACCAGACTCCGCCGTTGCATGTGCTGGGGTCCCAGTATTGCTGGACGTAGTTGGCGATCGTGGTCGCCATGCTCAGATAGCGTTGGTCGCGCGTGTAGTCGTAGGCGGCGATCCAGGCCAGGCCCCACCACGCCGAGTCGTCGATCGCGCGGCTGATGAAGTTGCCCTCGATCGGGTCGGTCGCGCGTTGCCCCGCCGGGAAAACACCCCGGTTGACATCGAACGTCCGCCCGATAACCCAGTCATACTGCCGATTCCCGGTGCGGGCCGCGTAGTCGATCACCGTCGTGAGGGTCGCGGCGGAGTTCCACCAACTGCTCGGCCACCACGCCGTGTAGGGATCGTAGGAGTACATCAACGCGTCCGCGGCGGCGTGTGCCCGGCTCTGCACAGGTCTCGCCCACGCCGTGCAACTGCCCTCGTTGTGACTGGCCTCCCGGCCGCAAGCCCTTACCGCGCCGCCATAGTGCCGGCCGCGCGGATCCCTGGCGGCGAACATCGTTGTCCTGGTTGAGTTCGCACCTGTGGGTGTGGCTGTGCGGCCGAGTGACGAGCCACCCGGCCAGCTCGCGCCCTGGTCCCAGCTGCGATCCAGCCAGATCTCGTCGCCCTGTCCGCCCGCTTCGATGCTGCCCCAGGCCATCCCGTTCTGGTCGGTGTGCAGCCGCACGGTGCGCCCGAAGATCGTCGTACTCGGGACGGGCTCGATCGGGTTCACCGTCTGCGCGGCATCCGTCCGATCACACTTCAGGTCGCATACAGCCGGGTAGATCCAGTCGGTGCACGCGACCCCACGAGCATCGCCGCACGCACGGATCAGCCCTCTGCGGTGTGCGGCGGGATCGGTGATGTTGTACATCAAGGTCCGGGTGCCGGTCCACGTGCCCGGGATACTTGCCTTACCCAGCAACCCATCCCAGCTCGAACCACCGTCCCAGGACCGGTCCAGCCACACGGCGTCCCCGGTCACGCCGTTGTCGATGCTGCCCCACGCCATACCGTCCACATCGGACACATGGAGTACGAGGCGCCGGCCGTTGATGGCCTTCTCCGGCACGGGGAAGATCTCCTGCTTGGCCCGGGACGGATCCACGGTGTCGCAGGACAGGAAACACACCGTCACGGCGGCGTGCGCCACCGACGGGGCCATGGTCAGCACCATGGCGATGATCAGGGCCCGGATCACCGCGGGCACCAAGGTCTAGGGTCAGGAGCGGTGAGAGCGCTCTCATCGCGACGGCATGGCGACGGCATTGTCGGCCTCCAGGTGCAGGGAGGGGTCCTGGTGACCGGCCGATCCTAACGCGCTTACAACGTTGTGCCAACGTTGTAACCACACAATTCCTCCAGACGGCCGCCGATGGCCGTGTTCTGACCGTCAGGAAGAAACTGATGACGGCCGAGGCCGATGCTTGTGGGATGCTCCGTCGGTGTCGTTGGTGTGGGTGACCGGCAATTCGGGAGTGGGCAAGTCGACGGTCTGCGAGCTGCTCAAGAGCCGAGGAGAGCTGGCGGTCGACGCTGACTGGGACGGCTACAACCACTGGGTGGATCGGACGAGCGGGCAGGTCGTGGTCGATCCCCCTTACCCGGCGCCGCCCGGCTGGCTTGACCGCTTCGGATGGAAGATCAGCCGCGCGGCGGTCGAGGCCCTTGCCGCGAGAACGCACGACAGCACCGCGTTCCTGTGCGGATCGGTCGAGAACGAGGACGAAGTGCTGGACCTTTTCGACCTCGTGATCTGCCTGGTGGTCGACAACGAGACGATCCGGGATCGTCTCCTGACCCGCACCAACAATGCCTTCGGCAAGCACCCGGAGGAGCTGGCCGCAGCACTCGACTGTAATGACAGCACCGAGGCCACCTACCGACACCTCGGCGCCACGATCATCGACGGCGGCAAGCCCGCGGCCGAGGTTGCTGACGCAGTCCTCGCCGCAGCTGGACGTAAGGCCAGCAGAACTGATCTACCTCGGTAGCTCCTCAGTCCGGGATGACGGGGAGGCGGAACTTCATGCGGAGGCCGCGGTCCAGCGGTTCGGCGGCGACCTGACCGCCATGGGTTTCCACGACCTGGCGGACGATGGCGAGGCCCAGGCCGGAGCCGGGCATCGACCGTGCCTGGGTGGACCGGTAGAAGCGATCGAACACGAACGGGAGGTCGGCTGGGGGGATGCCGGGGCCTTGGTCGGTGATGGCGAACTCGCCGTCGGCGACGGTGATCGTCACTTCGCCGTCGGGTGGGCTCCACTTCATGGCGTTGTCGACGAGGTTGCCGATGGCGCGTTCGATGGCGTCGGGGTCGACGTGGACGAGGCAGGGGGTGAGGGCGGAGGAGAATCGCGGGGCGGTCGTTCTGCCCGCGGCTTTGGCGATCACGGTTCTGGCGACCAGGTCCAGGCGGGTGTCCTCGGTGCGGGCGGTGTCTTCGCCGTAGCGGGCGAGGTCGACGAGGTTGTTGATCAGCGACCGGAGTTCGCGGGCCTGGCCGATCGCGTCCTGGACGAGTGCGGGGGCCTCGGGTGCGCGCAGGCCGTCGCCGTCGGCGAGCAGTTCGAGGTTGGTGGTGAGGCTGGTGAGCGGGGTGCGCAGTTCGTGTGAGGCATCGGCGACCAGCTGGCGCTGCGCATGCATCGAGGCGTCCAAAGCCGTTGTCATGGCGGCGAAAGACCGGCCGAGACGGCCGATCTCGTCCCGTCCGCCCGACAGGCCGATAGGTGCTCGAAGATCGTGGGTCTCGGTGATGTGCTCGACGGTCTCGGTGAGAGTGCGGACCGGGCGCAGCACTCGGCGGGCGGCGAGCCGGGCGCTCACCGCGGCCACCAGACCGCCGCCTAAGGTCAACAAGATCAGCAAGGTGGCCAGTGACGTCAGGATGGCGGTCTGGTCGTCCTGGCGCCTGCCGACTCGCATGAGGCTGCCCCGCGGCTTGCCGTCCAGCGGGGCGGTGAGGACGCGGTAGTCGGCGCCGTTGTAGGTGGCGTCCTGGAAGTATGGCTGCGCCGCGCCGGTGGCGACGTCCGCGTCCTGCTGGGTGATGTCGACGAAGTCGTGGTTCGAGCCGGGGTAGACCGGGCTGCTGACGAACTGCACCAGCATGCCGCCCACCTCGACCGGGCTGTCGATGGGGATCTTCTCGCCGGACTCGGCGAACTTCTGCTTGAGCTGGCGGGCGATGGATTCGCCCTGGCCGACGGTCTGCTTCAGGGAGTCGTCCACCTGGTGGCGCATGATCGACTGCACAGCCGGGTAGACCACTACCGACACCACGGCCAGCGCCAGCAGCACCACGAGGCCACCCGCCAGACCGACCCGGGTTCGCAAGGTCATGGTTCTTCCCGTAACAC
>CBIMJO010000503.1:0-6963 GCA_966244135.1 uncultured Actinocrispum sp.
CGAGCTGCTTGTTCCGGAGTTTTCGTAGGCCCAAGGCCACCCGCCGCCGCGTCGCTCGTACGCGTCGTCACTTCCGGCTCCGCAAGAAGATCAGCGGCACGCCGGCCCGTCCGCGTCTGGTCGTCAACCGGTCCTCGCGGCACATCGCCGTGCAGCTGATCGACGACCTGGCCGGGCACACCATCGCCGCGGCGACCTCCTTCGAGGCCGACGTGCGTGCGCTGGAAGGCGACAAGAAGGCCAAGGCCGCCAAGGTCGGCCAGCTGATCGCCGCCCGCGCCAAGGACAAGGGTGTCGACAAGGTCGTGTTCGACCGGGGTGGCTACGACTACCACGGCCGGATCGCGGCGCTGGCCGACGCGGCCCGTGAGGCGGGGCTGGAGTTCTGATGACCCGCGAAGCAATCGAGAACGGAAGGAACGCCTGATGCCGGGACGTACACGGCAGGGTGGCGGCTTCGGCGGCGGCCAGGGTGGTCAGGGCGGCAACGACCGCGGTGACCGCCGGGACCGTCGCGACCGCCGCGACGGTGGCCGGGGCGGAGCGGCCCAGGAGAAGACTCCGCACCTTGAGCGGGTCGTCGCGATCAACCGCGTCGCCAAGGTCGTCAAGGGTGGCCGGCGCTTCAGCTTCACCGCGCTGGTCGTCGTCGGCGATGGCGACGGGCAGGTCGGTGTCGGCTACGGCAAGGCCAAGGAGGTGCCCGCCGCGATCGCCAAGGGCGTGGAAGAGGCCAAGAAGAACTTCTTCCGCGTGCCCCGGATCGCCGGCACCATCCCCCACCCCATCCAGGGCGAGGACGCCGCCGGCGTCGTGCTCCTGCGTCCGGCCAGCGCCGGTACCGGTGTCATCGCCGGTGGCCCGGTGCGTGCCGTGCTGGAGTGCGCCGGTGTGCACGACGTGCTGTCGAAGTCGCTGGGCAGCGACAACGCCATCAACATCGTGCACGCGACCGTCGCCGCACTGAAGGGCCTGCAGCGTCCGGAGGAGGTGGCCGCCCGCCGCGGCCTGCCGCTCGAGGACGTCGCCCCCGCCGCCATGCTGCGCGCCCGCGCACAGCAAGGAGCCTGACGATGGCGAAGCTGCAGATCACCCAGGTCAAGAGCAAGATCGGCACCAAGCACAACCACCGCGAGTCGCTGCGCACCCTCGGGCTGCGCAAGATCCGCCAGAGCGTGGTGCGTGACGACACCCCCCAGGTCCGTGGCCTGATCCACACGGTCCGGCACCTGGTGGTCGTCGAGGAGGTCAACGACTGATGGCCATCAAGATCCACCACCTGCGCCCGGCGCCGGGGGCCAAGACCGAGAAGACCCGCGTGGGTCGCGGTGAGGGCTCCAAGGGCAAGACCGCCGGTCGCGGTACCAAGGGAACCAAGGCCCGCAAGAACGTGTCGGCCCGCTTCGAGGGTGGGCAGATGCCCATCCACATGCGGCTGCCGAAGCTCAAGGGCTTCAAGAACCGCTTCCGCGTGGAGTACCAGGTCGTCAACATCGGTGACCTCGCGGAGCTGTTCCCCGAGGGCGGCAAGGTCGGCATCCTCGACCTGGTCGCCAAGGGCGCCGTCCGCAAGGGCCAGCTCGTCAAGGTCCTCGGCGACGGTGACATCAAGGGCATCAAGCTGGACGTGACCGCCAACGGCTTCTCTTCTTCCGCCGTGGAGAAGATCACCGCCGCCGGCGGCACCACCACCAAGCAGTAACCCCGCAGTACCCAGAAAGGCCCGCCGATCCCGGCGGGCCTTTCTTCATGCCCTGAGGCAACCCCGCCTCAGCCAGCTTCGCCACCTGCAGCGCCAGGTCACACGTCTTCTTCGTGTCCGTACCGGCTATCCCCTGTACGTCAACGCGACTGGTCTTGGTGAGCCCGAGTGTGACCACGCATGCCCTGATGGCGCCCGTCCATTGGGTGGCCTTGTGTTTCCCCACATCCGGAAGCTGTGTCACCTGGCCGGCGGACGCGATGTCGTCCATGCCGAGTCCGTCGTAGATGGCGGCATCGATCTTGAAGCTCGGTGTCCGTCAACGGGCCTGCCGGGACGCTCGCTCCCGTCGGTGCGCCGGGCTTGGGGCTGCTGGTGGGAAACGGCCCGCCTGAAGCGCCCGTGGACACCTGTGTTGTGGCCCCGGGAAGTGGAAGTCCCATCGCCTTGTCGGAACAGGCCGTGGTCGTGCCGATGAGCATCGCGGCGAGAGGTATCACGAGAAGCAGGCGATCACGAACCCTTCAACACCCTTCGGGTAAGCCAGTTCGGATCTAGCCATCGATGGACTTCAGGCTATCGGCGATGGCGTCCTCGGTTCTTTTGTAGTTGTCCATCACGGAGACGATGCCTTCCTTGGCTTTCGCCAGCGAATCGCCGAGAGCGGTGGGCTGAGTGATGAAGCCCTGCTCATCACCGACCACCTGCTGGACGAACGGCGTCATGACCTTGGCGCCACTGCTCGTTCCGAGCTTGCGCTGCTGCTGGAGCATCGTGAGCGTGCCGGCCTGCTCATCGATCCAGGACTGGAAGCGGCCGATGACCTTGATCAGTGCCTCGCCGTCTTCCGGCGACACCTCGAAGTCGATGATGAACACCTGGTCTCCCCACCCGGTCGATCACCTTGCCGGGGTGGATTGTTAGGCGTGACCGGTTTGTGTTGTTGGGGTGCCACCATCCGGGCATGACTGGGTGGGTTGGGCGCAGGCTCGTTGGCGTCGGGCTGGGGTTGGTGGGCGCGGTGCTGGTGCTGGTCGCCACGTTCTTCCCGTTGTTCAGCGGGTCGGTGGGCAACGGGCGGCTGCGGATCACGCTCACGGCCACGCCCTGGGGCTTCAGGGCCACCGGGACCGGCGCCACTCAGGTCGGCGCCATCCCGGTGAACGCCTATCCGATGATCGTTTCCGTTGTTCTGCTGCTCGTCGGCACTGTGACGGCCTTTGTCGCCGCCCGGACCGACCCCACCCCGCTCAGCCGCCGCGCTTCGGTGGTCCTGATGGCGGTCGGTGCCTCGTTCACCGCCGCGACCGCGTTCACCGTCGGCCTCGAGGCCGTGTCGTGGGAGGACAGCTTCCGCCCCACCGGTGCCGGTGCCCGGATCACCGACGCCGCGCTCGGGCTCGGCTTCTGGGGTCTCATCCTCGGCGCCATGGTGGGCATCGCCGCGGCGGTCGTCACCGCGGTGCCGGCCCGGCCGGTGGACCTGCCCACTCCGCCATTCGGGTTCCCCCTGCCCGAAACCGGGTTCGCCGCACCCGAAACCCCGGCCGAGCCGGGTTAGTGTCGGCGCATGGAGTTGGTCGTCCTACTGGACGAGGCCGGGCAGGCCATCGGCACCGCTGACAAGGCAACCGTGCACCACCGGGAGACGCCGCTGCACCTCGCGTTCTCCGCGTACGTGTTCGACGCCCAGGATCGCTTCCTGCTGACCCGCAGGGCCCAGACCAAGAGAACCTGGCCAGGGGTCTGGACCAATAGCTGCTGCGGCCATCCAGGGCCCGGCGAGCCCTTCCCGGACGCCATCGCCCGCCGCCTGAAGGACGAGCTCGGCCTCGACGCCGGACCCATCGATCTCGTGCTGCCCCGGTTCCGCTATCGCGCGGTGATGCCCGACGGTGTCGCCGAGAACGAGATGTGTCCCGTCTACCGGGTCACCGCTGCGGGTGATCCTCGGCCCGACCCCGAGGAGGTCATGGACTTCGAATGGGTCCAGTGGCCGCCGGCCGGCCGGGACCTGTCTCCGTGGGCCACCGAACAGTTGGGCCAACTGGCCCAACTGGGGCCGGATCCGCGCAGGTGGCCGGTGTCGCCGGCCACAGAACTACCCCCTGCGGCCAATTAGTGACGCAATGCGCCGGACGGGGGGTGCGGAGTCGCACCTCGGTACTGTTAAAGTTCGGGACACGCTTCGGGACAACTGTGCCCCGAAGCGTTCCTGGCTTGTCCGGCCAGGCCGTGTTCCCGCCGGTTGTGAACCACCACCGGCCCATTCGTTCGCCGGCCGCGCGCCGGTGACGCGAGGAGGTCTTGCGTGCTAGGCGCTTTCCGCTCGGCTCTCGCGACGCCGGATCTGCGCAAGAAGATCCTGTTCACCTTCGGGATCATCGTGCTCTACCGGGTAGGAGCCCTCCTGCCTTCGCCGGGCGTGTCCTATCCGAACGTGCAGAAGTGCATGGCGGACATCTCGGACCAGAGCGGGATCTACTCGCTGCTGAACCTGTTCAGCGGCGGTGCCTTGCTGCAGCTGTCCGTCTTCGCGCTCGGCATCATGCCGTACATCACCGCGAGCATCATCATCCAGCTGCTCACCGTGGTCATCCCGCGGTTCGAGCAGCTGAAGAAGGAAGGGCAGGCGGGGCAGGGCAAGCTGACCCAGTACACCCGCTACCTGACCATCGCGCTGGCGATCCTGCAGGCCACCGGCATCGTGGCCCTCGCCGACCGCAAGCAGCTGTTCGGCAACTGCGAGTTCGACATCATCCCCGGCGACGGCATCTGGCCGCTGGCCGTCATCGTCATCACGATGACCGCCGGTACCGCCGTGATCATGTGGCTGGGCGAGCTGATCACCGAGCGCGGTATCGGCAACGGCATGTCGCTGCTGATGTTCGTCAACATCGCCGCCCGCATCCCGGCCGAGGGCAAGATCATCTGGGACAAGGGCGCCATCACGTTCACCGTGATCTGCCTGTTCGGCCTGGCGATCATCGCCAGCGTCGTGTTCATGGAGCAGGGCCAGCGCCGCATCCCGGTCCAATATGCCAAGCGCATGATCGGGCGCCGGATGTACGGCGGCACCTCGACCTACCTCCCGCTGAAGGTCAACCAGGCCGGTGTCATCCCGGTGATCTTCGCGTCCTCGCTGCTCTACCTGCCGGACCTGATCTCCCGCCTGGTCGGCGGCAACCAGGACTCCGCCTGGCAGCGTTTCGTCGCGCAGTACCTCGTGCAGCAGAACAACTGGGTGCACATCCTGGTGTACTTCGCGCTGATCATCTTCTTCACGTACTTCTACATCCAGATCACGTTCAACGTGAACGAACGTGCCGACGAGATGCGGAAGTTCGGCGGGTTCATCCCGGGTATCCGCCCGGGCCGCCCGACCTCGGAGTACCTGAGCTTCGTGCTTGGCCGCATCACCCTGCCCGGCTCGATCTACCTCGGCATCATCGCCATCCTGCCCAACTTCTTCCTGTCCATCACCGGACAGGGGCAGAACCAGAACTTCCCGTTCGGCGGTACCGCGGTACTGATCATGGTCGGCGTTGGCCTCGACACCGTGAAGCAGATCGAGAGCCAGTTGATGCAGCGTAACTACGAAGGGTTCCTCAGGTGACACGACTCGTTCTGGTCGGCCCGCCGGGCGCGGGCAAGGGCACGCAGGCCGGGACGCTCAGCGAGAAGCGCGGCGTGCCCCACATCTCCACCGGCGAGCTGTTCCGTGCCCACATCGGGGACGGAACGGCGCTGGGCCGCAGCGTCCAGGGCTTCCTGGACGCGGGCAAGCTCGTCCCGGACGAGGTGACCAACGAGATGGTGCGCGAGCGGCTGGCCGAGGCCGACGCGCAGGACGGGTTCCTGCTCGACGGGTTCCCCCGCAACATCTCGCAGGCCGAGGTGCTGGACAAGATCCTCGCCGAGTCCGGGCACAAGCTGGACGCGGTCGTGGAGTTCCAGATCGACGAGGACGTCGTCGTGGCGCGGCTGCTGGGCCGTGGCCGCACCGACGACACCGAGGAAGTCATCCGGCACCGTCAGCACGTGTACCGCTCGGAGACCGAGCCGCTGCTGAACTACTACCGGGACCTGCTGCTCACCGTCGACGCCGTCGGTGACGTGGACGAGGTCACCTCCCGCGTCCTCAAGGCGCTGGACCCAGACGGACAGGCGTGACCACGGGTGGTGTGCTCGGGCGGCTGCGTGGGCGCCGCAGCATGATCGAGATCAAGTCCCGCGGTGAGCTGGAGGCGATGCGTGCCGCGGGCATCGTCGTCGCGCGGGCGCTCGCCCTGGTCACCGAAGCGGTGAAGCCGGGCGTGAGCACCGCCGAACTCGACGAGATCGCCGAGCAGACCATCCGCGACGCGGGCGCGGTGCCCTCCTTCAAGGGCTACCACGGCTTCCCCGCGACCATCTGCGCGTCGGTCAACGAGCAGGTCGTGCACGGCATCCCCGCACCGTCCCAGGTGCTCGCCGAAGGCGACCTGATCTCCATCGACTGCGGCGCCATCCTCAACGGCTGGCACGGCGACGCGGCCGTGACCGTCTGCGCGGGCACGTTCCGCCCCGAAGACGCGGCCCTCTCCGAAGCGACCCGCGCATCAATGTTCGCGGGCATCGAAGCGGTCCAGGCGGGTGCCCGGCTGTCCGACATCTCGCACGCCATCGAGCAGTCGATCCTCGCGTCGGCCGCCAAGGACGGCGTGAAGTACGGGATCGTGAAGGACTACGGCGGCCACGGCATCGGTACCGAGATGCACATGGAGCCGTTCCTGCCCAACTACGGCAAGCCGGGGAAGGGCCCGCGCCTGATCGAGGGCATGGCCCTCGCCATCGAGCCGATGTTGACACTCGGCGGGAACAAGACCGATGAACTCGATGACGGGTGGACGGTCGTCACTCTGGACGGGTCGCGGGCCGCGCACTGGGAGCACAGTGTCGCTGTGACTGACGACGGGCCTTGGATTCTCACCGCTCCTGAAGACTAGGTCTTCGGGCTCCTGGGGTCTTTGTTGCTGGGCCTCGGGCGTCTTTGTTGCTGGGGCTCAGGGGTCTTTGTTGCTGAGCTTCGGGGTGCTTGTTGCTGGGGATCGGGTTGCTTCTTGGGTTGGGGCGCGGTTCGGTTTGACATGGGTCCCGTCGGCGGCCTCGGCCGGGTAAAGCGGGCAGGTCCGAATTGGTGCTTGGCTTGAGGGCTGGGCGGGATCACATGCTGTCCCTGGACCTGCCGCGCGGCGAGCTTAAGGCCGCCGCCACCCATG
>CBIMJO010000504.1:0-6943 GCA_966244135.1 uncultured Actinocrispum sp.
GCGGACGATGCGTGGGCGGCCGGAAAGCTGGGCTCGTCCGGCGTGACCGTGGCCGCGGACAGGTGCCACGCCTTGCGGTCGTCGTCCAGCACCGCGGCCACCGCGAGATGGGCCTGGCAGCGTGCGCCGAACGGAGCCGCACTGTAGACCGCGGACCGCACGAGGGTGTGCCGGAACTGGATGGTCCCGTGGTTCAACCGAACCAGCCCGGCGCGCTCGGCCGGCCACCACACGTCCGCATCGGCGCCAGTCGCCGCCTGCACGACCGCGAGGTCCGTCGTGTCCGCGGCGGCCGCGATGAGCAGCGCTCGCTGGGTCGCCTCGGGCAGGTCCGTGACGTGGGCCGCGAACGTTTGCTCCAGGCGTTCCGTGAACGGCAGGCGGTCTCCGGACGGGACCAGTTCGACGAGCGCCAACGGGTTCCCAGCGGCGGTGGCCAGGATCTGGCGGCGGGCCTCACCGGTCGGCGGCTGGGGCTGCGCGTCCAGGAGCTGCTCGGCGGCGGCGGGGTCGAGGGCGGACAGGACCAGGGTCGGCAGCGGCTGGGGTTCGCGGGACGCGGCCAGCAGGCCGATCGGTTCGCCCTCCAGCCGCCGGGCCAGGAACGCCACCACGTCCGCACTGCCCGGGTCGAGCAGGTGCACGTCGTCGACGACCAGCAGCAACGGCCCCACGTCGGCGACATGCGACAGCAGGGTCAGCACGGCGAGGCTGATCAGCATCTTGTCCAGGGGTGCGGGCTCGGTCTGCGTGCCGAAAGCAGTGACCAGCGCGGTCCGTTGCCGCTCGGGGAGCGCGTCCGCCTCGTCGAGCACGGGCCGCAGCAGCTGGTGCAACCCGGCGAACGGCAGCTCCCGCTCGGCCTCGCTGCCGCGTGCGGTGAGCACCCGGATGCCCTGCTCACGGGCCTCGCGGCGGGCTTCGTCGAGCAGGACGGTCTTGCCGATCCCGGGCTCACCCCGCACGACCAGCGCCCGCGACCCGGTCAGCACCTCGCCGATCCGTGCCAGCTCCCGCTCGCGCCCGATGATGTCGTCCATGCCACTGGCAGCCTATCGCGGGCGCGCACCCGCGACAGGCGTCCACAGTGGATCAGCGGGCGGCCGCGCGGATCAGCGCCTCGACCTCGTCCGGGTGCGAGATCATCGCCACGTGCGAGGACTTGACCTCGACGGTGTGCGCGTTGGCGCGCTTGGCCATGAACCGCTCGGCCTCGGCGGGGATGGCCTTGTCGTCGCTGGCGACCATGTACCAGGACGGCACCGTCTTCCAGGCGGGCTCACCGGACTTGCCGTCACCCGCGGCCAGCGTGATCGGCCGCTGGGTGGCGGCCATCAGCCGGGCGGTCCTGTCCGGCAGGTCGGCGGCGAACACCTCGTGGAACTTGGCCGGGTTGATGTACGCGTCGGTGCCGCCGCCCGGGATCTGCCGGGGCAGGATGTTCGGCGGCAGCAGGCTGCCCGGGAACCTGCCGGTCAGCTCGAAGGTCGACTCGCCCTGCTCCGGGGCGAACCCGGCGATGTACACCAGGGACTTGACGTTCGGGTGGCCGACCGCCGCGTTGCTGATCACCGCCCCGCCGTACGAGTGGCCCACCAGCACCACCGGCCCGGGGATCGACGCCACCACACTGCCGATGTACTCGGCGTCGGTGTGCAGGTCCCGCAGCGGGTTCGCCGGGGCGATCACCTCGTAGCCGTGCCGCTCCAGCCGCTCGATCACCCCGTTCCAGCCCGCCGCGTCCGCGAACGCGCCGTGCACCAGGACGATCGTCGGCTTCGGGCCGTGGCCGTCCGTCCCGTCCGGGGTCGCCGCGGCGGGGCTGACCATCGCGGTCAGCACGGCCAGCGCCGCGAGCACGGCCAAGGGCCTCAGTCTCATGTCACGCTCCACTGCTCGGTTGTCGGTACCCGGGCAGTGTTACGGCCTGTCACCCGATGCCCCATCCGTCACGTGACCGGTCGCGGTACCTGTTGCGCGCAAGTACGATCTCCGCCGATGGCCGTTCTGCTCGTGTTCAGCGCGTTGCTGGGGCTGGCGGTCGGCTCGTTCCTTAACGTCGTGGCCCACCGCGTCCCAGCGGGCATCTCGCTGTCCACACCCCCCTCCCGCTGCCCGGCCTGCTCGACCCCCATCCGCGCGCGCCACAACATCCCGGTGCTCGGCTGGCTGGTCCTGCGCGGCCGATGCGCCTCCTGCGGCGAGCCGATCAGCGCCCGGTACCCGATCGTCGAGGCCCTGACCGGGGTGCTGTTCGTGCTGGTCACGTGGCGCCTTGCCGCGGATGTCTGGGCGCTGCCCGCGTACCTGTACTTCACCGCCGCCGGGATCGCGCTGGCGTTGATCGACCTGGACCACCGGCGGCTGCCCAACTCGATCGTGCTGCCCTCGTATCCGGTCTTGGCCGCGCTGCTGACGCTGGCTGCCGCTGGTTCGGGTGACTGGTACGCGCTGCTGCGGGCGGGGATCGGGGCGGTGGCCTTGTTCGGGTTCTACCTGCTGCTCGTGCTGGCTTATCCGGCTGGGATGGGGTGGGGGGACGTCAAGCTCGCCGGGGTGATCGGCATGGTCCTCGGGTACCTGTCGTGGTCCGCGCTGCTGATCGGTGCTTTTGGCGGGTTCGTGCTGGGTGCCGTTGCCGGGGTTGCCGTGATCGCGATCCGCAAGGGCGACCGCAAGACCGCCCTCCCCTTCGGCCCGTTCATGATCGCCGGAGTCTTCCTGGCCCTGTTCTTCGCAGACCCCATAGCCGACTTCTACGTGAACACCTTCCTATGAGGGTGTGGACCAGCTGAGGACTACGACTTGGCGGTGGCCGGGGGAGGGGGTGACGGGGTCGGCGTCCACGTAGGCGACCTTGGATCTGAGGGCGGGGGTGCCGGTGGGGGCGCAGGTGGCGGTGCCTGGGCAGATGAAGACGTTGAGGTAGACGCTGAAGACGAAGCCGGGGGAGTCGTCGGGGACCTCGATGACGGGGCCGGCGAAGGAGAAGCTGCCGGTGAGCTTGACCCACAGCGATCTCGCGATCACGCCGAAGCGGAACACCTGCTCGGCCACGTTGTTGAGGGTGAGGTCCACCGCTGCCTTGGGGGCGTAGGTGGTGCCTTGGACGTAGAACTGGTTGCCGCTGTTGTTGACGGTGGTGATGAGGGCGCACCTGGCGGCGTTGCCGTTGCCGGTGTATGGGGTCGCGGTGACGCAGCCGGTGTTGGCGCGGAAGGCCGGGGCGATGTAGGACAGGTCGAGCTGGATGCCGTCGAGGTCGGTGGTGCCCTTCTTCAGGACGGACTTGAAGGCCAGGTCCAGTCCGGTGAACCCGTTGTCGTGCACGAAGGTTCGCAGCGACGACGTGATGTCCAGGGTGTCCACCTGGCCGACGGCCGAACCGGTGGGGACCGTGACGGTGAACGGGGTGCCGTTCTTCGGTGTGACCACAGTGGACAGGTCTTCGCTCGGGCTGCCGCCCTGGCCGGGGGTGAAGCGGTGCCCGATCCGGAGCTTCGCCGACACGAGGTTGCTGCCCGCCGGGATCGCCGCCGGGTAGTTGTTCAGGGTGATCTGGCCGGTCTGGGAGTTGTTGGTGGAGTTGGCGAACGTGGCGAACGAACCCGCCGCATACGTGCCTTCGAGGTTCGAGACGGCGGTGGTCGGGGCGAAGCTGGTCGAGGTCACCTGGGGTGAGGTCAGGCCGTTGGCGACGGTGGTCTGGTCGGTGCCGGACTTCAGGCCGTACACCGCGAGCGGCGGTTTGCTGGCGCTGTACGTACCGCAGATCTCCGCTTGGCCGGACTTCACCGCGAACTGGCTGTCGCCGCCGAAGATGAACTGCACGCCGGTCGCGGTCGGGTCCTTGATCGGGTTCTGGCAGGAGCCCGGGATGGTGGGGTTGGCAGGCGGGCTGGCCAGCACGGTTCCCGCGCTGTTCACCGGCGTCCCGGCCACCAGCTTGCCACTGTCCACAGTCCACACATTGCTGCCGGACGGCACCGCCGGGTTGGAGTTGGTGCCGGAGTTGTGGAAGTCGAAGTAGTACGCGCCCGGCTTGAACCACCACACCCTGTCCTTGCAGCTCCCGCCGCCGGACATCAAGGTGGTCAACCCAACGGCGTCGTCGTAGTAGCCGGGCTCGAAGGTGATCACCGTGCCGGTGCAGCCGGGCACCGGGCGATAGGCCGGCGGGGACGAGATGGACGGCGAGTAGTTGGGGTCGTCGCCGAGAGGGTTCGCGGTCGAGCCGTAGTTGCACGAGGGCGCGGGGTTGCTGACGATCGTGCCGCTGCACGCGCCCCGGGCGTACACCCGGGTGTTGGTTTTCAAGGGACCGCTGGTGACGTTGATGTTCGAGTTCGAGAACACGATGCCGTGCACGTTGAACGACGACCCGGAGCTGGGCTGGTCGATGTGCAGACCGTCCTCACCGGACACTTTCCCCAGCGTGAGGATCGCGTTGCCGGGCCGGTTGCACTGCGACAGCGAGGGACACTGGATCAGCACACGAGTCGGATCCGGCGAACAGGTCACGGCCGCCGAGTCGGAGCTGGAGAAGTTGTTCAGCGTCAAGGTGTTCGAGCCGCCGAAGCAGTTCTGACCGGTGCCGTTGTGGTAGTCGCTGTTGCGGATGGAGTTCACCGCGGTCTGCATGGCGCCGTCGGCGTCGTAGATCGCGGCGGCCTGGTCGCGAAGTTCGACCGTGGTCCGGACACTGGTGTCAGCCAAGGACAACACGGCGGTCACCCCCAGGGCGATGACCGTCACCAGGACCAGCACCATCACCAGGGAGGCGCCGGACTCGTCGCGCAGCGCGCGTTTCATGTCTGCCTCCGTTGGCCGTTCACGCTCACCGGGTACGGGTCGACCCCGGTTTTCTTGAGGGTGAACGCGATCGTCACGTGCTGGGGGACCGCGACCGCGTCACAGGTGCTGGAGCAGGTCACGGCAAGCGTTGTGTCATCGACGTTGTGTGCGACGACCACATCGGACGTCGCCGAGGCCGTGCACTTGATCCGGTGCAGCTCGACCCCGCTCAGGTAATAGGCCACGATGTCGGTGCTCACGGTCGCGGGCGAAACGGAGTTGTCCCAGTTGTCAGACAGGAAGCGTACGGCCGCGGTAGGCGTCGCCGCTGTGCCGCAGGTGTTTCCGTTGGCGTTGTAGGCGGCGTTGAGCTGGACCGAAGACTTGAACGGCAGGTTCCCGGACGCGTCCGGCGTCCCGGTGTAGTCCCGGACGCCAATGGAGGACACGTCTTTCGCGAAGTACGCGGCGGTCATCTGGGCGTCGTGGGAGAGTTCGAGGCGGTTCGACGTCTCACCGGTGTTGCGCAACGAACCCATCAGCGCGTTGGCCAGCGGCACGGTGATGACGCCGATGATCACGATCGCGATCAGCAGCTCGACGAGGGTGAACCCGGCCTCGCGCTGGGGTGCGGGCCTCAACATAGCGAGTCCGAAAGACGGCACGGCTTGCGCAGGACGACCACGACGCTCTCGGCGGCGCGCCCGTCGTCCGAGGCCACGCGAACGGTCAGCTGCTGCACCCCGGTGTCCGTACCGCAGCTGGTCTGCCAGCCGGAGTTCCAGTACCGCACCGAACCCGCGACCACGGACTTCGAGAACCCGGCGGGGACAGTGAAACCGGCGGGGGAGCTGTAGGAAGCCGCGGACGCGCAGGCGATATAGCCGCCCGAGGCGACCGCACGCTCGATCGCCTCGGAGTAGTCGCGGGCGTAGGCCCCGGCGGTGGACTGCTTGCGGTGCACGTCGGAGACCAGGACCGACGTGGTCAGCCCGCCGATGATGGCGACCAGCGCGATGCCCATGATCACCACCGCGATCACCAGCTCCAGCAGGGTCTCCCCGCTTTCGTCCGATTTCATTGCACGCCGACCTGGTTGAAGATCCCGTACATCGCCGACACCAACGCGATCGCCACGAACCCGACGACCAGGCCCATCACGATGATCACGGTCGGCTCGAACAGGCTGATCAGCTTCTTCAGCTTGTAGTCCAGCTCGCCCTCGTAGTACCGCGCGGTGACCTCCAGCTGGGCGTCGAGCGTGCCGGTGTCCTCACCGACCCGCATCATCCGTGCGGCGGTCGGCGGGAAGAGCCCGGTCGCGGCCAGCGGCCCGGCCAGCCCCTCACCTTCCATCACAGCCTCGGAAACCCGGCCCAGCGCCCGCATGAACACCCTGTTGCGCAACGATCCCGTGGCCACCCGCAACGCCTCCGGCAGCGTCACACCAGCGCTCACCATCGACGACAGGATCCGGCAGAACCGTTCCACCAAAGCAAACCGGACCGTGTGACCGACCACAGGCACTCGCAGGAACACCCGGTCCCGCGCGAACCGCCCACCCTCACTGCGCAAAGCCAAGAACACAGCCAACACCAAGACCGCGATCCCGGACAGCAACAACCACCAGTACTCGGTCAGGAAGTCCGTGACCGCCAACAACATCCGTGTGGCCAACGGCAACTCCGCGCCCAGACCCGAGAAGAACACCTTGAACCGCGGCAAGACGAACCCCGCCAGCACGATCACGGTGACCACGGACATCGCGGCGATCATCGCCGGGTAGATCGCGGCCGACCGGACCTTGCGGCGCGCCTCCAGGTCCCGTTCCAGGTACTTGGCCAGCTGCTCCAGCACCGAGTCCAGCCGCCCGGTCAGCTCGGCCGACCGCAGGATCCCCCGGTAGAACTCGGGAAAGATCCTGGGGTGCCGGTCGAAGCAGTCCGACAGCTTCTCGCCGGCCCGCAGACCCTCCTCGACCTGCGCCATCATCTTGCGCACGGACGAGTTGCGCGCCTCGGAGCCCAGCGCCTCGAACCACCACCCGTCCTCGTCACAGACCACCACGTGGTCGTAGAAGGCGAGCGACCAGGGCGGGGTCTCGAGCGGCGCCGGGGGCGGCGACGGCAGCCGTTCCACCAGCGCGCCG
>CBIMJO010000505.1:0-6933 GCA_966244135.1 uncultured Actinocrispum sp.
GCCGTGAAGGCCTACACCGAGGGCATGCTGGGCTGGGACCCGTCGTTCGGCATCTCGGGCGGCCCGTTCAAGATCCAGAGCACCGACAAGCGTGACACGCTGGTGCTGGTCCGCAACGACAAGTACTGGGGCCCGAAGACCGGTCCGTCCAAGGTCACCATCCGGACGAACACCAACGCCCAGTCCGCGTCGCAGCAGCTGCAGAACAAGGAAGTCCAGGCGATCAACGTCCAGGCCGACGGCCCGACCGCGATCCAGCTCAAGTCCGTCCCCTCGGTGAAGAGCATCGCCCAGGGTGGCCAGACCTACGAGCACATCGACTTCAACATGGCGCGTCCGCTGTTCAAGGACAACCCGGAGATCCGGATGGCCATCGCCAACTGCATCGACCGCAGCGCCCTGCTGGACAACCTGATCAAGGACATCGACCCGAACGCCAAGCCGCTGGGCAACTTCGTGTTCATGCCGAACGAGGCCGGTTACGAGGACCACTACGGCGACATCGGCAAGGGCGACACCGCCAAGGCCAAGAAGCTGCTCGAGGACAAGGGCTGGGCCCTGGGGCCGGACGGGATCTACGCCAAGGGCGGCGTGAAGGCCGAGTTCACCCTGGGCTACAAGACCATCGACCGCCGCAACAAGACCTGGCAGCTGGTCAGCCAGAGCTGCAAGAAGGCGGGCATCCAGATCAACAGCGGTCAGAAGGACCAGTTCAACGCGGACGACCTGCCCGCGAGCGCCTTCGACGCGGCCCTGTTCGCCTGGGTGGGTGGCCTGACCAAGTCCAGCGCCTACCAGAACTACCAGACCAAGTCCAAGGGCGGTAACGCCAACTACAACAACTACTCCAACGACCAGGTCGACGACCTGTGGGCCAAGGCCAACAGCAACCTGGACTTCGCTGACCGCACCAAGCAGCTCAACGAGGTCGACAAGCTGATGGCCGCGGACATGGCCTCGGTGCCGCTGTTCCAGCTGCCCGACTTCGCCGCCTACGACGGTGGGATCGGCGCCATGGGTCCGGACGGCAAGGTTGGTGACCTGTCCTTCCTGAACTTCGAGGGCGGCATCACCTGGAACCTCGGGGCAGGGACCACGGGTGGTTCGGGGGCGGGTTTTCCTAGGGGTGTTTTGGGGGGGGGCGGGTCCAACACCCCCCGCCCCCCACTCGCATGATTTGTGCCTACCCTGGTGCACACACTGCCGGGGGCGGTCCTCTAGGAGTAGAAGTGCTGCGTTATATCGTGCGGCGGATCCTGATCTCGATCCCGCTGCTTATCGTGGGCTCGTTCCTCGTGTTCGGACTGGTTCAGGGCATGGGTGACCCGCTCGGCGAGTGGAAGCTGCAGAAGCCGCGCTCGCCCCAGGAGATCGAGCTGGCCTACAAGCAGACCGGGTACAACGATCCCTTCTTCGAGCGCTACGTGAACTGGGCGGGCGGGTTCGTCACGGGCGACTGGGGTAAATCGGTCATTCCCGGCAGTGGGTCGAAAGATGTGAAGGAAGAGGTGTTCCACGGCCTGTGGACCACCGCCCGGCTGGTGATCGGCGCCGAGGTCCTCGCCCTGCTCATCGGCATGGCGATCGGTGTCATCGGGGCGGTGCGGCAGTACTCGATCTTCGACTATTCGGCCACCGGTGTCGCTTTTGTGCTGTTCTCCATGCCGGTGTTCTGTATCGGCCTGATGCTCAAAAGCGCGGCAATTCCGTTCAACGACTTCCTGCAATCCATCGGCATGGAGAGATGGATTACCACCGCCGGACCACCACCAGGTGGGTTCAGCGGTAGTTTCGGTCATCAGATAGGCCAGTACGTCGGCACGTTCCTGTTGCCGACGCTGTCCCTGCTGGCCATTCAGTTCGCCCTCTACAGCCGTTTCCAGCGGGCGTCCATGCTGGACGTGCTCGGCCAGGACTATGTGCGCACGGCGCAGGCGAAGGGCCTTTCCAGCGGCCGGGTGATCTTCCGGCACGCGTTCCGCAACGGCCTCATCCCGGTGATCACCGTGTTCGCGGTCAACTTCGGCCAGCTCATCGGCGGGGCGGTGATCACCGAGACGGTGTTCAACTGGTCCGGCATGGGCAGGCTGCTGATCCGCAGCATCAACGAGAAAGAGCCCTACATGGTGCTCGGCGTGGTCATGGTGACCGCGATCGCCGTCGTCATCTCCAACCTGATCGCGGACATCCTGTACGCGTACCTCGACCCGAGGATCCGCCTTGGCTGACTCGACCTCCACCACGACAGCGGCGCCCTCGGCGGCGGCCGCCGGCCTGGACATCGCCAAGCCGCGCAAGCAGTGGCAAGTGATCCTGCGCCGCTTCTTCCGGCACCGGGCCGCGATCGGCGGCCTGATCATCTTCGTTCTGCTGATCCTGTTCATCTTCGTCGGCGGCCTGGTGTGGAAGTACCAGGCCGCGGACCTGAATCTGGGCCGCTACAAGGCCCCCAGCGGCGACCACCCGTTCGGCACCGGGCAGATCGGTGACGACCTGTTCGCCAAGGTCATCCGCGGCACCGGGTTCTCCATGCAGATCGCCCTGGTCGCGGCCGCCCTCAACACGGTGCTGGGCGTCGTGCTCGGCTCGCTCGCCGGCTACTACCGCGGCTGGGCGGACAGCGCGGTCAGCCGGCTCACCGACCTGGTGCTGGTCATCCCGACCTTCCTGATCGCGGCGGTGCTCTCCCGCGGCACGTTCTCCAACGAGGAGATCGCGCACGGCGGCGGCGCCAGCAACTGGTTCCAGGTCGCGATCATCCTCGGCTTCACCAACTGGATGACCGTCTCCAGGACCGTGCGCGGCATGGTGCTCTCGTTGCGGGAGAAGGAGTTCGTCGAGGCCGCCAAGGCGCTCGGCGGCGGCCCGACCCGGGTGATCTTCCGGCACATCCTGCCCAACACGATGGACGTGGTGATCGTCAACGCCACGATCTGCGTGGCCCAGGCGGTGCTGCTGGAGTCGGCGCTGTCCTTCGTGGGCCTCGGGGTGAAGTACCCCGACACCTCGCTGGGCCTGCTGATCAACGAGAACCAGAACGAGCTGATCGTGCACCCGTGGCTGTTCTACTTCCCGTTCCTGTTCATCGTGCTGATCTCGCTGTCGGTCAACTTCATCGGCGACGGCCTGCGGGACGCGTTCGACCCACGGCAGAAGAGGGTGCGGGCATGACCGACGACTTCGGAGACTTCGGGGACACGGCCTTGAAGGCCGGCCAGCCGGATCGCGCCACCGAGCACCTGCTGGACGTGCAGGACCTGTCGGTGGACTTCAAGACCGAGGACGGCGTGGTGCACGCGGTGCGCAACGTGTCGTTCTCGCTGGCACAGCGCGAGGTGCTGGGCATCGTCGGCGAGTCCGGCTCGGGCAAGTCGGTGTCGTCCATGGCGCTGATGGGCCTGCTGCCGCGTACGGCGAAGGTGACCGGCTCGATCACCTTCCAGGGCGAGGAACTGGTCGGCCTGACCTACAAGCAGATGCGGGCCTACCGGGGCAACAAGATCGCGATGATCTTCCAGGACCCGATGACCTCGCTCAACCCGGTGTTCACCGTCGGCTACCAGCTGGCCGAGGCGTACAAGGCGCACCACAACGTGTCCAAGGCCGCGGCCTGGGCCAAGGCGGTGGAGACCCTCGCGCTGGTGGGGATCCCGCAGCCGGACCGGCGGGCCAAGCAGTTCCCGCACGAGTTCTCCGGCGGTATGCGGCAGCGCGCGGTGATCGGCATGTCGATCATCAACGACCCCGAGCTGATCATCGCCGACGAGCCGACCACGGCGCTGGACGTCACCGTGCAGGCGCAGATCCTGGAGACCCTGCTGGAGATCCGGGACGAGACCAACGCGGCGATCATGATGATCACGCACGACCTCGGTGTGGTGGCCGGCATGGTCGACCGCGTGCAGGTGATGTACGGCGGCACGATCGTGGAGACCGGCGGCGTCAACGAGGTGTTCGAGACGCCCCGGATGCCTTACACCGTGGGACTTCTCGGTTCGATCCCGAACCCGGCGCAGCTGGGCAGGCGGCTCACCCCGATCAAGGGCGCGCCGCCGTCGCTGATGAACCTGCCCAGCGGCTGCTCGTTCTCGCCGCGCTGCCCGCTGGCCGTGGACGAGTGCCACGACGGCGAGCCCGCGCTGGTGGACACGGGCGCACCCGGCCACAGTGCCCGCTGTATCCGCTGGCAGACGCTGGCCGGGATCGAGGAGCCGCGCAAGCTGTTCGCCACCGAGGAGATCGGCGTGGTGGAGAACCCCGCCGCCCTGGTCGAGGAGCTGCCCGACATCGTGCAGGTCGAGGACCTGGCCGACGTGGAGAAGCGGCTGGAGCAAGCCGAGGAGAACTCATGACCGCCCAGGCCGAGGCCACCGAGGCGCAGACGAAGACCGCGCCGCTGCTGGAGGTCAAGGACCTCGTCAAGGAGTTCCCGGTGCGCGGTGGCGGGATCATCCCGCGCACTGTCGGCTACGTGCACGCCGTGTCCGGTGTCTCGTTCACGGTCGCCGCGGGGGAGACCCTCGGCCTCGTCGGCGAGTCCGGCTGCGGCAAGTCCACCACCGGCCGGGCCGTGCTGCAGCTGCACAAGCCCACTTCGGGCTCGGTGAAGTTCGACGGCAAGGAACTGACCACGTTGGGTGGCCGCGAGCTGCGCGGGGTCCGGCGGGACATGCAGATCGTGTTCCAGGACCCTTACGCGTCGCTCAACCCGCGCTGGCAGATCAACGACATCGTCTCCGAGCCGTTCGCCATCCACGGCTTCGAGGGCGGTGCCACGGCCCGCCAGCAGCGGGTCGACGAGCTGCTGGAGCTGGTGGGTCTCAACCCGGAGCACCGCAGCCGGTACGGCCACGAGTTCTCCGGTGGCCAGCGGCAGCGCATCGGCATCGCCCGGGCGCTGGCGCTCAACCCGCGCATGGTCGTGCTGGACGAGCCGGTGTCCGCGCTGGACGTGTCCGTGCAGGCCGGTGTGGTGAACCTGCTGGAGGAGCTGCAGGAACGGCTCAACCTCGCCTACCTGTTCGTGGCGCACGACCTGTCCGTGGTGCGGCACATCTCGCACCGGGTGGCGGTGATGTACCTGGGCAAGATCGTCGAGATCGGCCCGCGCGAGGACATCTACACGCGTCCCACACACCCCTACACACAGGCGCTGCTGTCCGCCGTGCCCGTTCCCGACCCGCGCGCGGAGAGGGAACGGCAGCGGATCGTGCTGACCGGTGACGTGCCCAGCCCGGTGAACCCACCTTCGGGCTGCCGGTTCCGCACGCGGTGCTGGAAGGCACAGGACATCTGCGCGACCGAGGAGCCGCCGCTGGTGGCCCACGGGTCGGGCGGGCTGGTCTCGGCGTGCCACTTCGCCGAGGAACGCCAGGTCCTCTGAGCACACTCGCCGCCCCGGGCCTGCCGCCCGGGGCGGCGCCTATTTAGGCTTGCGGGGTGACGTTGACTGCTCCACCCCGGCTGCTCATGGTGCATGCCCACCCGGACGACGAAAGTCTGTGGACCGGCGGCACCATCGCCCGGTACGCCGCCACCGGCGCCCAGGTGACGCTGGTGACCTGCACGCTCGGTGAGGAAGGCGAGATCATCCCGCTCGAGCTGGCCCTGCTGGAGGCGGCCGAGGCCGACCAGCTGGGCGGGTACCGCAACGCGGAGCTGCGCAACGCCTGCGCGGCCCTCGGCGTGGTGGACCACCGGTACCTGGGCGGGATCGGCCGGTGGCGGGACTCGGGCATGGTCGGCGTCGCGTCCAATGCGCACCCCCGCGCGTTCATCCAGGGGTCGGTGGACCTGCAGGTCGAGCAGCTCCGCGAGATCCTCGACGCGGTGCAGCCCGACGTCGTGGTCACCTACGGCCCCGACGGCGGCTACGGCCACCCCGACCACATCCGCGCACACGACATCACCATGGCGGCGTGTACATCCCAACGGGTTTTCCACGTCGTGACGTCCAAAAAGGCCACCGACGCCGGAGTCCTGGAGCTGTCGGCAGTCCAGGACCTGCCATACCGCCTGCCCCACCCAGGCGAACTCCCGGTGACCGACGACGCCGAGATCACCTGCGTCGTCAACGTGGCGGACCACCTCGACGCCAAACTCCGCGCCCTGCGTGCCCACCAAACCCAGATCTCGGTGTGGCAGGACGACTCCGGCTGGTCCTGCTACGCGTTGTCCAACGGCATAGCCCAGCCCATTGTGGACAGTGAGTACTACATCCTCGCGCGCGGCAACGATTCCGACGCCACCCAGGACCTGTTCGGTGGCCTCTGATGAGCGTCCGGGCCCTCCTGCAGCTCAGCGGGCTGGTCCTGCTCGGCCTGGCCCTCGCCATCCTGGAGGTGCTGTACCTCCCCCTGCGGTTCGACGGGACGTTCCTGCCGAACTGGGACGGTTTCCCGCTGCCGATCACCGTGGTGATAGCCCTGGTGACCACCCCGTGGCTGGTGTCCAGGGCGGGGCGGCTTTCCCCGCGGCTGCTGGTCGCTGGGGCGCCGTTGGGGATGTGGCTGGTGTTCGTGCTGGTCTCGGCTTTTCCCGGGCCTGGGGGGGAGATCGTGCTGGTGCCTGACTGGCGGGCGCTGTTGCTTTTGGGGGGTGGGGCTTTGTCGGGGGCTGTTGCTCTTGGTGGGGTTTTGGGGCGGGCCGCTCGGGCTGCTGGTGCGGCTCGGAAGTCTTCGTCCTGAGTGGACTTTCGGTTGTTCGGGGCGGTTTTGTCTTGGGTTGGGTCGGCTTTGTGTTGCGTCGGCTTTTTGGTTGGGCCAGGTTGGCTGCTGTGGCTGGGGCGCGGTTCGGTTTGACATGGGTCCCGTCGGCGGCCTCGGCAGGTTTAAGCGGGCAGGTCCGAATTGGCGCTTGGCTTGAGGGCTGGGCGGGAGCACATGCTGTCCCTGGACCTGCCGCGCGGCGAGCTTAAGGCCGCCGCCACCCATG
>CBIMJO010000506.1:0-6930 GCA_966244135.1 uncultured Actinocrispum sp.
CCGCCAAGCATCCGGCCCCCATCGAAGACCCCTCCCTGACGGGCATCCCTTCGCTCGCGGACCTTTCGCTCCCGGACATCGCCCCGGTCGAGCCGCCCGCCGAGGCCTCCAGCACCGTCATCAACCCGTTCGCGGATCCCGGCCGCACGGGGGTGCTGCCCGTTTCGGAGGCATCCAGCACCGCGATCCACCCGGTTTCCGACGCCTCTCGCACGGCGATCCACCCGGTGTCCGGTACCCGGCGCCGCTGCCAGCTCGGTGTCCGACGCTTCGCGCACGGCGATTCATCCGGTTTCGGAGGCCACCGGCAAGGTCGTGCCGGTCGCCGAGCCGTCGTGGCCAGCGGCTGGTGCCGCGAGCCATCCAGCGCCCGGCTCGGCCGCTGGCCCGGTGTCGGAGGCCACCAGCAAGGTTGTTCCAGTCGCCGAGCCGTCGTGGACGGCGGCTGGTGCCGTGAACCAGCATGCGCCTGGCGCCTATCCGGTGTCCGAGCTGTCCCAGACCGCGATCACGCCGGTGGGCAGTGGCGGCAGGGCGGGGATTCCGCCGGTTTCCGATGCTTCACGGACCGAGGTCCGTCCGGTGGCGCGGCCGGCGTCCGAACTGTCCAGCACGGAGATCCATCCGGTGCGGCCGTTGCGTGACGAATGATCGATCGCCACTCCGGTGGTGCTGCGCCAGGATGGTGTCATGCGATTGGAATTCGAGACGTTCGGTGACTCGCAGGACCCCGCGCTGGTGCTGATCATGGGGCTGGGCGCGCAGATGACCGACTGGCAGGTGGAGTTCTGCGAGGGCCTGGTCGCGGAGGGGTTCCACGTGGTCCGGTTCGACAACCGCGACGTGGGGTTGTCGGACGGTTCGGAGACGCCGTATGTGCTGGCGGACATGGCGGCGGACACCGTGGGGCTGCTAGACCAGCTGGGGATCGACCGTGCGCACATCGTGGGTGCGTCGATGGGCGGGATGATCGCGCAGCAGCTGGTGATCGACCACCCCGAGCGGGTGCTCACCGTCTGCTCGATCATGTCGACCACGGGGGACCGGTCGGTCGGCGAGTCCACGCCCGAGGCCTTCGCCGTGCTCACCCGCCCGGCGGCCACCAGCCGCGAGGAGTTCATCGCGGGCGCGGTCCGGACGTCCAAGATCATCGGTTCGCCCGGGTTCGAGACCACAGTGGCCGAACTGGAGGAGCGCGCGGCCAGGAAGTACGACCGCGCCTACCGGCCCGACGGCACACAGCGTCAGCTCCGGGCTGTCATGGCCTCGCCCGATCGCACCGAAGGCCTGCGCAAAGTCGCCGTGCCCGCGCTTGTCATCCACGGCGAGGACGACCCGCTCGTCGGTGTCAGCGGTGGCCGCGCGACCGCCGAAGCCATCCCCGGCGCCGAACTGGTCGTCATCCCGGGCATGGGCCACGACCTGCCGCGCGTCCTCTGGCCCCGCGTCATCGAGGCCATCACCGCCAACACCCGCCGCGAACAGTCCAAAGTGGACTAATGAGTGACTGGCGGATCCCGGTCGATGAGGAATGGGATGGGGGTGGCACGCCGGGCTGCCCCGGCCCGGCGATCGTGATCCATCAGACCGGCCTAGCTCACGCTGGTGGCGGCCGCCAGATAGGTGTTGCACTGGAAGGTGCGGTTCTTGGTGTAGCCCTGTTCCTGCCAGGCGCCGAAGTTCTTCTTCTGGCCGTGGTCGCGGCGGCCGTCCTTCGCGTTCTCGTCGCCGCGGTCATAGCCGTCCTTGAGCATCTCGCGGACGATGTTGTCGTCGATGGAACCCTTGCCGTTCCACGCCCCGGCGAACCACATCCCGCCGAAGCACTGGGCCTGCAGCTCCACCCGGCGGGAGAGTTCCAGGCCCTGCGCGGAATCCGGGCCCGCGTCGTACTCGGCCTGGTGCGCCGCGCGCAGGGATCCGCTCAGCGCCTGGATGTGGTGGCCGAACTCGTGCGCGAACAGGGCCAGGTAGCTTCCCGGGTGCGCGCCGACGTACTCGGTGTGCAGGCCAGCGAAGGGGATGTACAACGTGGAGTCGCTGGAACAGTAGAACGCGGGCGCGTCGGCGTCGGTGACCGTGCCGCACGCGCTGCTCCAGTTCTTGCCCGACGGGAACGCGAGATTCGGCCGTGCGTAAGGCAAGTTGGCGCGCTGCAGCACCGGAATCCATTCGGCCTCGAAGCACGGCAGCGCCGCGGTGAAGAAAGCCTTGGCCGACGCGGGATCGCTCTTCCACCTCGGCAGGTTGCAGGTATACGTGTTGGTGCCGTTCTGACCGGTGAACAACGGGTTGTCGCTGGTTTTGTAGACCGGCTGCGGGCCACGCGGGGTCGTCTGTGTAGTCGTTGTCGTCCGCGATGACGACGAGGACGACGACGTGGTGCTGGTGGTTGTCGTCGTTGTGGTGGTTGTGCTGCTGGACGACGAGGTCGTGAACGGCGCGGAGGCCGGTGGTGTGTAGCCGGTGTAGCCGGAGTCGGCGACGCTCGTGCTGTGCTTTTTGCTTGTCAGCGCGAGATATGTGATCAAACCGCCGACGAGGGCCAGCACGCTCACCAGGCTGACGGTCACGATCACGCCGGTGCGCTGCTTCGGGCGGCGCGGCGGCGGGACCGGGTGCCACGCGGGCAAGGCGGGCGGCGGCATGGTCATGTTCGGCGGCGGTGGCAGGTACTGCATCGCCATGGGTGGGGGCGCGACCGGCCGCGGCGGCGGGTAACCAGGAGGCATCGGCCCTGGTCCGTACGGCGGTCGAGTCATTGTTTCCCCCCAATTTCTCCGGACGGACGGTGAGCATAGGGGCACTCCGCTATCGTCCGCAGGCGTGTTGACGAATTGGGGGGTGGCGGCCTCGACCCTGGCCGCCTTCGTCGGTCTGGCCGTGCAACCACCGTCCATTCCGGTCATTCCCGTGCCCAGTGGCGGTCCCGCGCAGCCACCGTCCTCTTCGGAGCCGTCCGAGCCGGACATCGGCGCGCCCAACTTCCCGAGCCGCACCCAGTTGCAGCTCAAGGTCGAGCGGGACGGCGTGCTGTCGGTGACCGAGACCATCACGGTCCGGCGCGGCGGCAGCCTGAACCGCAAGTCGCCCTTGCGGATCCAGTCCGGCGACAACCGCGACCGCGTCTTCGTCATCCGCAACGCCAAGCTGGTCGGCAACGGCTCGGTCGAGGCGAACGAGGACGAGTTCTCCGTACGGCTGGGCGAGGGCAAGTCGATCCTGACCTACCAGGTCGACGGCACGGTGGCCGATGTCGGCGACCTCCAGGAGGTCCGCTGGCAGATCGCGGCCGGGTGGGACGCGCGGATGGGCTTGCTGCGGGCCAGTTTCATCGCGCCCGAGCCGGCGGCGTCGGTGTCCTGCCTGAGCGGTCCGTTCGGTTCGGACCAGCCGTGTGAGCACGCGCAGACCGAACCCAGTGGTGTGACCAGAGTGGACTTGCAGGACCTCAACGCGGGCGACCGGGTCGACCTCGCGGTCAAGATTCCGTCCGGCACCGTTCCGGCCAACGCGAAGTTCGCCACACCCAAGACCGTCGCGGGCGCGTTCTCGCTGACCCCGTTCTCCGGCTTCGGCTTGCTCGCGCTGGCCGCGCTGCTGCTCGCCGGTGGCGTGTTGCTGTGGTCGGCGCGCAACCGTGCTGCCAAGGCCGCGATGGCCAATGTCGGCCACATCGATGTGCTGATCCGGCAGAACGACGGCGTCGCGTTCGCTTCACCCGATGGTGTACTCCCCGGTCAGGTCGGCACGGTGATCGACGAGAGCGTCGACCCGGTGGACGTGACCGCGACTGTGCTCGATCTGGCGGTCCGCAACTACCTGTGGATCGAGGAGACCCAGGGCGACTGGCGGATCGTCCAGCGCAATCCCGCCGACGCCGCGCTCACGTCATACGAACGGGCGGTGTACGCGGCGTTCGCCACCGACGCGGTCAGCACACTTTCGGTCGACATGAATTCGATCAAGAAGGCGATCCGTGGTGACGCCGTGCAACGTGGCTGGTTCAAGTCACGGTCGGTCTGGCTGTTCACCGGATTGGGTGTGGCCGTCGCCGGTGCGGGGCTGACTGTCGCGCTCGCACTCACGGTCGGTAACGCCCTGATCGGGCTGGCTGTGGTCGTCCTCGGGCTCGCGCTCGCCCTGGGCTCCCGGCTGCTGCCCGCGCGCACCAAACGGGGTGGCGCGCTGGTCGCCCAGATCCAGGGGCTGCTGCGGTACCTGCGCGAGACCGACCCGGCGAGCATCCCGGACCAGGACCGTGAGCTGGTGTTCTCCCGCTCGCTGCCGTACGCCGTGGCGCTCGGCGAGGCGCCGCGCTGGCTGCAGGCGTTCGGTCCCGCGGGCGATCTCTACTGGTTCAGCGGTGGGCGAAACCTGCAAGGGTTCATCGCGGCGATGGACGGCGCGGCGGCCAAGTAGGCTCGTCCTATGGCTGCACCCGACCTGCACACGTTCACCCTTCCGAACGGTTTGCGTGTGGTGCTCGCGCCGGACACCACATCGCCTGTGGTCGGCGTCAGCGTGCACTACGACGTGGGCTTCCGATCCGAACCGGAGGGGCGCACCGGTTTCGCCCACCTGTTCGAGCACCTGATGTTCCAGGGCAGTGAGAGCCTGGAGAAGCTGGCGCACTTCCGGCACGTGCAGTCCTCGGGCGGCACGTTCAACGGGTCGACCCACCCGGACTACACCGACTACTTCGAGGTCCTGCCGTCCGCCGCGCCGGAGCGGGCGCTGTTCCTCGAGGCGGACCGGATGCGAGCGCCCAAGCTGACCCAGGAGAACCTCAACAACCAGATCGACGTGGTGAAGGAGGAGATCCGGCTCAACGTGCTGAACCGGCCGTACGGCGGGTTCCCGTGGATCTACCTGCCGCCGGTCCTCTACACGACGTTCCCGAACGCGCACAACGGCTACGGCGACTTCACCGACCTGGAGAACGCCAGCCTCGAGGACTGCGCGGCGTTCTTCGACACGTACTACGCGCCCGGCAACGCGGTGCTCACCGTCGCGGGCGACTTCGTCGTCGACGAGGCCCGCGTGCTGGTCGAGAAGCACTTCGGCGACGTGCCCGCGCGCGTCACGCCGCAGCGCCCGTCGTTCGCCGAGCCCCGCCCGCAGGGCGAGCAGCGCGGCGAGCACCTCGACCCGCACGCCCCGCTGCCCGCGTTCGCCGTCGGCTACCGGATGCCCGACCCGATCGGCGAGCTGGACGGCTACCTGGCCCACCTCGTGCTGGCCGGCGTGCTGACCGACGGCGACGGGTCCCGCCTGCAGCAGCGCCTGGTGCACAAGGACGCCCTGGTCACCGACATCAACGCGGGCGCCGGGCTGTTCGGCCCGTTCGAGGCCCGCGACCCGGACACGTTCAGCATCACCGCCATGCACTCGCCCGAGGTGAGCACCGACCGCGTGCTGTCCGTCCTGGACGAGGAGCTGGAGCTGCTGGCCAGCACGCCGCCGTCCGAGCAGGAGCTCGCCAAGGTGACCGCCCGCTGGGTGGCCAGCCTGCACAAGGAGCACGACCGGGTGGTCAGCCGCACGCTGGCGCTCGGCTCGTTCCAGCTGCTCTACGGCGACCCCGCCCTGATCTACCAGCTACCCGATCGAATCGCGGGCGTGACACCCGAGGACGTGGCCGGCGCGGCCAAGCTGCTGCGCCCGGACTCGCGCGCGGTGCTGCAGGTCAAGCCCGCCGGAGGTGCCCAGTGACCGCTTCGTTCCGGACCGCCGACGAGATCGGCCGTACGTCTGTGGGTCCGCGCCCGCTGCCGCCGCGCGGCGCGCAGCGGGCCGCCACCGGTTTGTCCACAGTGGATACCCAGTTGTCCAGCGGCCTGCAGGTGATCGTGGTCCGCCAGCCGGCCGTGCCCATGGTCGAGCTGCGGGTGCGGATCCCGTTCGCGGGCACCGACCCGATGCACGCCGCCCGTGCCGAGGTGCTGGCGTCGACCCTGCTGTCCGGCACGAGCCGTCGTGACCGGATCGCGGTGGACACCGACCTGGCGCTGGTCGGCGGCGAGATGGACGCCTCGGTCGACCCGGAGCGGCTGAGCATCGCGGGCAGCGCGCTGGCCTCGGGCCTGGACACGTTGCTCGACGTGCTGGCCGATGCCCTGACCGGCGCGACCTACGCGGACGACGAGGTGCGCCGCGAGCAGGAGCGGCTGGTCGAGCGGATCGCCATGGCGCGGTCGCAGCCCAGCGTGATCGCCCGCCAAGCACTGCAGAAGCACCGCTACGGCGACCACCCCGCGGTGCGGGAAATGCCGGAGGCCGAGGACGTCGCGCGTGTGACGCCCGAGGAAGTGCGGGCGCTGCACCAGGCTTCGATGCTGCCGCGCGGGTCCGTGCTCGTGCTCGTCGGTGACGTCGATCTGGACCAGGCGGTCGCGCGGCTCGAGAGCGCGCTGGGCGCGTGGACCGGCTCCGGCCAGGCCGTCGAACTTCCTTCGCTGCCAGCGGTTTCCGGCGGCGACCTGGTGTTCGTGTCGCGGGCCGGCGCCGTGCAGTCGCAGCTGCGGCTGACCGCCGAGGCGATCAAGCGGACCGACGTCCAGTACCCGGCGCTGCAGCTGGCGAACCTGGCGTTCGGCGGGTTCTTCTCGTCGCGGCTGGTCGAGAACATCCGTGAGGACAAGGGATACACGTACCACGCCCGGTCCTTCCTGGAGTTCACGCCGGACGGCGCCACGTTGCTGGTCGACACCGACTGCGCGAGCGATGTCACCGCGAGCACGCTGCTGGAGATCCGCTACGAGCTGGCCCGGATCGTGCTTTCGCCGCCGTCCGAGACCGAAGTGGACACCGTCCGGCAGTACGCGATCGGCCAGCTGCTGACCGCCACCGCGTCCCAGTCCGGGCTCGCCTCCCAGCTCGCCGCGACGCGACGCGTCCTTGAACGCCAGCCGCATCAGACCGTGGGAA
>CBIMJO010000507.1:0-6928 GCA_966244135.1 uncultured Actinocrispum sp.
ATCAGGCAGTTCTCGATCTCCGCGGGCGCCACCCAGACGCCGCCGACCTTGAGCAGGTCATCGGCCCGGCCCTGGTAGTAGAAGAACCCGTCCGCATCGCGGGTCACCAAGTCGCCGGACACCACCGTGTGCGGGGCCGGGAACGTCTCGGCGGACTTCCCCGGAGCCTGGAAGTACTCCAGCGCGACGGTTTCGCCGACGATCTCCAACCGGCCGACCTCGCCGTCGGCGACCGGTGAGCCGTCCAGGTCGACCACCCTCGCGCGATAACCCGGCACCACCTGGCCCAAGCTGCCGCGCTTGGCCTGGCCGGGCCGGTTGGACAAGTAGATGTGGTATGCCTCGGACGACCCGATCCCGTCCACGACCTCGACGCCGAACGTGTCCATCCACCGCGCGTGCAACGAAGCCGGCAGCGCCTCGCCCGCGGAGGTGCACAGCCGCAGCGAGCTGAAGTCCTGTTTGGACGCTTCGGGATGCGCGACCATCGCGCTCATCATCGTGGGCACGTTCACCAGGATCGTCGGCCGGTGCCGAGCGATCAACTCGAACAGCTTCTCCGGCGTGCTGCGCTCGGCGAACACGATTCCCGCGGCACCAACCCCGAACGGGAACAACGCCGTCAGATCTCGGGCATACCCGAAGAAAAGCTTGGGAACCGGCAACACAACGTCGTCCGGCTGGATGTCCAGCACGTCCTGGGCGTACCAGGAGAAGCTAAGCAGCGGGCTGCGCGCGGTGAGCACGCACGCCTTGGGTGCGCCCGTGCTGCCGGTGGTGAACTTCCAGATGGCCACGTCGTCCTTGGAAGTCGGCGCGGCCTCAAGCACATCGGACCCCGAGAAGAACGAGGAGTCCACGACGACAAGGTTCTCCGCCCCGGCCTCGCGCAACTTGTCCGCAGTGGACTCATCGGCGAGCACGACCCGCGGCGAGACGTAGTCCACGAAGTACTTGTAGTCCTTGACCTGAAGGTACGTGTACACCTCAGCGGTGACCGCGCCGATCTTCTGCGCCCCGTACCAAGCGGCGACGAACTCCACGCTGTCGTTCATCGCGATCAGCACCCGGTCACCGCGCTGGACACCCAATGCCAGCAACGCGTTCCCTGCCTGGTTCACCAAAGAGGCCAGGGCGCCGTAGGTGACCAGGCCCGAGGAGGTGAGCAAAGCCGTGCGGGAGGGCGGGTTGCGGTCGACGAAGTGGGTGGCGATGTTGAACGACTGCGGGATGTCCTCGTAGCGCATCAGGTCTCCTCGATCAGCTCCAGGACCATGTCCGCCAACGTCTCGTAGGTCTGCTCGCCCTCGGCAGCGGTCGCCGATGCCGGGGAGCCGCAGTAGGCCTTGTCCATGCCCATCTCCAGGAAGTCCTTGTGCCCGGCGGACATCGCGGCCGGCATGTCCACCGGGAACGGCGGCAGCGCGGCCATCTGCTCCTGGTCCACCAGGTCCGGCCGGGCGGCCAGCACCAGCGAGGTCTCGTACTGGCCCGCGTGACACGACCCGCTCTGGAACTCCGGGGTCAGCCGGGCGGCGTTGCGGCGCCGGACCAGGTCCAGGTAGCCGACGTTCAGGTATGTCGTTGCCCGGCGCAGGGTCGCCACGTGCTCCGGCTCGAAGTGGTTGTTCACCACGATGATGTCGACGAACCCCTGCTTGATCAGCGACGAGCACACATCGACGACGATCGCGTACAGCGTCTCCTCGCTCACATGCACGGCGCCCGGGAATGCGCTCGCATAACGGGTGACGCCGTAGGGGAGCGGGGGCAGGACCAGGGCCCGCACGGTGGGATGAGTGGCGAGGCGGCGGGCGGCCCGCTCGCAGACCTCGACCGAGATCAACGGGTCGGTGCCGAGCGGCGCATGCGGGCCGTGCGGCTCGATCGCACCCACCGGAAGCAGCAGCACGGGCCGTCGCGGCCCGGTCAGCAGCGCCGCGACCTGCGGCGACGTCAGCTCGGCGAAGGAGTGCACCCGGGAAACTTTACGGTTGACCCCGCTGAACAGTCAACTATGCTCGCGGCATGGCCGAAGCACCCCAGGACCTGGTGATGACGCTGCTGGGCGCGCACCTGACCCCGCGCGACCGGCAGGTCTGGTCCGGCGGCCTGGTCGGCCTGCTCGCCGAGTTCGGGTTCTCCACCGGCGCGGCCCGGGTCGCGCTGACCCGCCTGGTCCAGCGCAACCTGCTCGACCGGGTGAAGGACGGCCGGCTGGTGCACTACACGATCACCCCGCGCAGCGCGGCCGTGTTCGAGGAGGGCGACCGGCGGATCTTCAGCCTCGGCCGGGAGGTCCCCGGGATTCCACGGTGGACGGTGTTGTGGCACGCCATCCCGGAGGAGCGCAAGGTGGCCCGGACCCGGCTGGTCCGGCGGCTGCGGTTCCTCGGCTTCGGCCCGGTCCAGGACGGCACCTGGATCGCCCCGCACGACCGGGAACGCGAGGTGACCGCGCTGCTGACCGAGCACGACGTCACCCAGCACGCGGGCCTGCTGCTCGGCAGCCCGGCGGCCTCGCTGGACTTCCGCTCGTTCGTCGGCCGGGTGTGGGACCTCGACGAGCTCGGTGACCGTTACCGCGCCTTCGTCCAGGAGTTCGGCGGACGCGATCCGGCCGATCTCACCGACCGGGCCGCGCTGGTGCTGCGGACCAGGATGACCCACACGTTCCGGCAGTTCCCGTTCCTGGATCCGGAACTGCCCGCCGGGCTGGTCCCGGCCCCCGCTTGCCGTGCGGATGCCGTGCGGTTGTTCCACGATCTCTACACCGCGCTGGCTCCAGCGGCCATGCGCCATTTCGACGAGGTGATGCAGCCGTGACTGACCACTCCGCCGCCCTGACCTACTCGTCCTACCTGGCGCTCGACGAGGTGCTCGCCGCGCAACGGCCCCGGTCCGACGAACACGACGAGATGCTGTTCATCGTCATCCACCAGGTCTACGAGCTGTGGTTCAAGCAGCTGATCCACGAGTTCGGCAAGCTGCAGCGCGCCCTGGCCAACGGCGAGACCGCGCACGCGAACCACACGCTGGTCCGGATCCGGACCATCCTCAAGGTCATCGTGGCGCAGATCGACGTGCTGGAGACGATGACCCCGCGCCAGTTCACCAGTTTCCGGGCCCGGCTGGACGCCTCCAGCGGGTTCCAGTCCGCCCAGTTCCGGGAGATCGAGGCGGTGCTGGGCCGCCGGGATCCCCGCGTGTTCAACCACTATCCGCCGGGCGCGCAGCGCGACCGGATCGAGGCGGCGATGAACCGTCCGTCCATTTTCGACGCTTTCCTCAGTTACCTGGTGCTGCACGACTACCAGGTGCCGCACGACCGGCTGCACCGGGACGTCTCGCTGCCGCTGGAGGCCTCGCCGGACCTGCAGAAGACGTTGCTGCAGGTCTACAAGGACGACGCCGGGCCCGCGCAGATCTGCGAGCGGCTGGTGGACCTGGACGAGGGCCTGCAGGAGTGGCGGTACCGGCACGTCAAGATGGTCGAGCGGGTCATCGGCGACAAGAAGGGGACCGGCGGGTCGGCCGGCGCGGCCTACCTGCGGACCACCCTGTTCACCCCGATCTTCCCGGACCTGTGGGCGGTCAGGAGTGAGCTGTGACCGACCAGTCCGCGCGCCTGGCGCCGCACTACTCGAAGTTCCGTGTGGCCGAACGGCTGCTGTTGTCCGGGCACTCGCACCAGGCGTGGCCGGACGTCGCCCTGGCGGGGCAGGCCGAAGCCGTCGAGGACGCGGCCGAGGGCGTGGACGACAAGTGGGGCAAGGCTTTCGCCAAGGCCGACCGGGTCAGGGAAGGCTTCCGGCTGTTCCTCGGCGACCCGTCGGCCGCATTGGCCCTGGGGCAGAACACACATGAGCTGGTGCTGCGCTTTCTGTCCAGTGTGGACCTCCGGCGGCGGCCGCGCCTGATCACGTCGGACGGTGAGTTCCACACCCTGCGGCGGCAACTGGCCCGCCTGGGCGAGGAAGGAATCGAGCTGGTCCGGGTGCCAGCCGCTCCGGCGGACACCCTCGCGGCCCGGATGGCCGACCTCGTCGACGACCGTACGGCCGCTGTCCTTGTCTCGGCGGTGCTTTTCGAGACGTCCAGAATCGTGCCCGGCCTGGGTTTCCTGGCCGGGGTGTGCCAGCGAACAGGCACGGAGCTGCTGGTGGACGCCTACCACGCGCTCGGCGCGATGCCGTTCTCCACAGCGGACTTCCCGGCGGCGTGGGTGGTCGGCGGTGGCTACAAGTACCTCCAACTGGGCGAGGCCAACTGCTTCCTGCGCCTGCCCGCGCACGCCGACACCCTGCGGCCGGTGATCACCGGCTGGTACGCGGAGTTCGCCGAGCTGTCCGACGACCACAGCGCCGGGACCATCGGCTATCCCTTGGGCGAGGCCCGGTTCGCCGGCGCCACCTACGACCCGACCAGCCACTACCGCGCGGCCCGCGTGTTCGACTTCTTCGAGGAGCAGGGCCTGACCCCCGAGTTCCTCCGCAAGGTCTCGCTTCACCAGACCACCTTGCTGGCCAACAGGTTCGACGCGTTGAACGCCCCGGGCATCACCAGGGACCTGGCGCCCCGCGAGGAGTTCGGCGGGTTCCTGTCCTTGCGAACCGCCGACGCCCAGCGCCTGCACCACCGACTCGCGGAGGTGGGCGTCCGCACCGACAGCCGCGGCGAGTACCTCCGCCTCGGCCCGGCTCCCTATCTGTCCGACGACCAGCTCAACACCGCGATGGACCTGTTCGAAACTGTTCTTTGACGTTTCGGAAAGAGGTCAGTTCTTGTCGCCGAGCAGGCGCATCGCGCGCAGCGAGATCTCCATGTGGAAGCGGTCGTCCGGGTCATTCAGCCGGTCGCCGAACAATGCCTCGAGCTGGTGCAGGCGATAGCGCACGGTTTGCGGGTGGACTTTCAGCCGGCCGGCGATTTCGGGAGCGCTTCCACTCGTTTCCAACCAGGCCAGCAGCGTTTCACCCAAACGTTCGCGTTGTTTGACGGTGAGCGTCGCGAGTGGGCTCAATGTCCGTTCCGCGAGTTCACGGGCCGGGAACTCGTCGGTGAGCAGCCACAGCGTGGAAAGGTGGTCACCGCTCCAGACGACCGGGGTGTCGGCCAGCAGGCCGCGGTGCACGAGCTGCAGCGCCTGGCGGGCCAGCCGCAAAGAGGTCCGGGCCTCGGAAAGGCACACCTTCGGTCCGACCACGACCCGCCAGCCCGGCAGCTGTTCATGCAGGCTGTGCATATGCGGGCTGTCCGCGGCCAGCACCAGGCACGGTTCGGCGGCTTCCAGGTCGTCCAGAACACCCTCGTCGAACGAGGGCAGCTCGAATTCGGAATTGCGCCGTTCCAGGGCCACCACCACGATGTGCTCGGGCAATGTCCAGGCCGCCGACAATGCCAGTTCGGCGAGCGTCTGCGGGGAGGCGGGCGGTTCGGACAGGATCATCTCCAGCAGCCGGCGGCGCCGCCGTTCCAGCGCCCCGGCGGCCCTGGCCTGTGCGGAGGCGTATCCCTCCAGCGACAGCACGGAGATCTCGTCGATGTAGTCGAACACCGCCTCGGCGAGCTGACAGATGGTGACCACCGGCAGGTTCAGCGCCTGGCCGTGCTCGGCGATCCGCCGCCAGGCCACCCGCGCGCCGATCCGGTAGGCACTCTGCAGGGTGTCCACGCTGCGCCCTTCGGCCACTTCGAGGCGGCCGAGGTGGCGGAAGATCCGGGCGCGGTCCTCGCGCGGGGCGCCGGGGTCGGCGAGCCGGTCGATGAACTGGCCGATCGCCTCCTCGACACCGCCGGTGACCACCGGGCCGAACGGGCCGTCCAGCAGGCGCGCGTACTCCGGGATCGACCTGCGGATCTCGTGCACGACGGCGACGGCCACCTCGGCGGCGCGCGGACGGACCCGCGAGGCCAGCTCGCGCGGCAGGGTCGCCCAGATGCGTTGGGTCGAGCCCGGCGACCGCGGCGGCGGCAGCAGGCCGTCGAGTTTCGCGGCCGGCGCGGCAGGAGTGCGACGGGCACTCGTGTCGGTCACGGCGTCGTCCTTTTGAGCGGCAACAGAAACCTGTCTTATCGTCGTTGATATCGCCCAAGAAGTTATAACTTGCGCACTATATTTTGGTCTCAGGTTTGCTGTCAACGGCTCACCAGCTCGGACGCCGGTTGGCGAACGCCATTCGGAGTAGTGTCGTTAGACCACTCACGTCAGTGACAACTTTCGCCCCGGTTTGTGTCCGGTGGCGTACGTCTTTGGGCTGATCAGCCGATGGTGGAATACTCCGGTGGTGGTTCGCGCGCATCGCGGTAACAAAGATCAACACCGTTGTTCGTCGTGTCGTGACAACTTCCGGACTCACCAAATGGACATTTAGCGAGGTCTTGTTAGCCCTGTCTCATCGAAGTAACCTACTCGCTGGTAGGTCCGTGGGGCGAATCAATGAGGACCTACGCCAGCCGCGTTCTCACTCCCTGTCGGTGAGAGCATGAGGAGGTAGGTAAATGAAGCTACGCGACCTGAGATTTTCGGGGAGACGTATTGCCACCGTAGTTGTCACCGCGGCTATGGCAGCAGCGACCGTCACGGTCGGTACTGCCCACGCGGTATCAGTTACGAAGAACCTCACTTACAGATGTACGTTCCCGTTGGTCGGCCCACAGGACGTGGCCGCCACGGTCCAGATCACCTTCCCCGACACGGGCACCACCGGCGCCCGGATCGTCAACGGTGACCTGAGCATCGTCGCCACGCTGAGCGCCAACATCGTCAGCGCCCTGCGGGCGTTCCAGACCGCCACCACCGAGGGCTCCGCGGTTGCCGACGTGGACGCCTCGCACCTCACCAACAGCTTCACCCTCGGCGTCTCCGGTCTGAAGATCGCCAAGCAGAACGTGCCGGCCTCGGGCACCATGCCGGTGCAGATCTCCG
>CBIMJO010000508.1:0-6928 GCA_966244135.1 uncultured Actinocrispum sp.
GGGCCTGGACCCGTTGTCGGAGCCGTGGTCCGAGGAGTCCACAACGGACGGTGCGCACCGCAACGCGCTCGCCACCCTGGTCGACGGCCTGCTCGAGGAACGCGAGAAGGCCCGCAAGGAACGGAACTTCGCCGTCGCTGACGTAGTGCGTGATCGCCTGCTCGCGGCCGGCATCACCGTCGAGGACACCCCCGGCGGTCCACTTTGGACATTGAAGGACAGCTAGCGTGGCCGGGAACTCGAAGCGTAAGGGTGCGATGCGGAAGCCCGGCACCAAGAAGGGGTCCGTCGTCGGCTCCGGTGGGCAGCGGCGCAAGGGCCTGGAGGGCAAGGGCCCGACGCCCAAGGCGCAGGACCGCCCCAATCACAAGGCGTACCGCAAGTCCGCCGCGCGGACCACTCAGCAGCAGCGCAAGCCGGAGCGCCGGGACGCAGCGCCCGCTTCCGAGCTGGTGGCGGGCCGCAACCCCGTCGTCGAGTGTCTGCGCGCCGACGTCCCAGCGACCGCGTTGTACGTGGCCCTGGGCATCGACGCCGACGACCGGGTCAACGACGCGGTCCAGCTGGCGGCCGACCGGGGCATCTCGGTGCTGGAGGTCTCCCGCCCGGAGCTGGACCGGTTGACGCACAACGCGACCCACCAGGGCCTCGCGCTGCAGATCCCGCCGTACGAGTACGCGCACCCGGACGACCTGCTGGAGATCGCCAAGAACTCCGGTGAGGACGCGCTGCTGGTGGCCCTCGACGGCGTCACCGACCCGCGCAACCTCGGCGCGGTGATCCGGTCGGCCGCGGCCTTCGGCGCCCACGGTGTCGTCGTGCCGCAACGCCGCAGCGCCGGGATCACGGCGGTCGCGTGGCGCACCAGCGCGGGCACCGCTGCCCGCCTGCCGGTCGCCGTGGCCACGAACCTGACCCGGACTCTGAAGGACTGGGCGGACACCGGCCTGATGGTCGTCGGCCTCGACGCGGACAGCAGCATCACGGTGGACGAACTGGAGCTCGCCAACGGCCCGATCGTGGTCGTGGTGGGCTCCGAGGGCCGCGGCCTGAGCCGCCTGGTGCGGGAACGGTGCGACGAGACGGTGTCCATCCCGATGGCCGCCGGCGTGGAGTCCTTGAACGCGTCGGTGGCGGCCGGTGTGGTCCTCGCCGAGATCGCTCCGCTTCGAGCTCGACGTGCCGTCGTGGGTGCTCGGCGTGGCGGGGCGCGTCTAGCAAAGCGTCACCGCTGCTCCGCCTGGTCGGATAGGGTCAGCTGGCCCTGTCCCGCTACGAGGTTCCGATGTCCTTCGCCAGCCCGCTGTTCTTGTGGTACTTCACGCCGCTCGTGCTCGTGGCGGTGCTCGTGGCACCCAGGAGCTGGCGCAACGGCATCATCGCGGTGGCCAGCCTGTTCTTCTACGCCACCGCGGCCGGCTCGGACACGTGGATCCTGCTGGTCACCATGGTGGTCAACTTCCTGGCCGGCCCGTTCCTGGAACCCGACCAGTGGGACCGCAACCATGCCCGGCGGCGGCAGCTGCTGTTCGGCGTGATCACGGTCGACCTGACCGTGCTGGTGATCTGGAAGTACGCGGGGTTCGCGACCGAGCAGCTGGCCGCGCTCGCGCACGTCTTCGGCGGGGACTTCCCGGTCACGCACCTGTTGCTGCCGATCGGGATCTCGTTCTACACGTTCCACCACATCTCGTACGTCGTGGACGTGTACCGCGGGGAACGGCTGGCGCTGCGCAACCCGGTGTCATTCGTGACGTACATCGCGATGTTCCCGCAGCTGATCGCCGGTCCGATCGTGCGCTACCGGGAGATCTCCGACCAGCTGCCACAGCAGCGCAGCCACCGGCTGGACGACATCGCGGCCGGGTTCCCGCGGTTCGCGCTGGGGCTGTGCAAGAAGGCGATCATCGCCGACTCGTTGTCCCCCATGGTGAACGCGTGCTTCGCCACGCCCGCGGACAAGATGACGTTCGCGGTCGCCTGGCTGGGCGCGATCGGGTACACGCTGCAGCTGTACTTCGACTTCTCCGGGTACTCCGACATGGCGATCGGGCTCGGGCGGATGCTCGGCTTCCGGCTGCCGGAGAACTTCGCGCGGCCGTACTCCAGCGTCACCATCACCGAGTTCTGGCGGCGCTGGCACATGTCGCTGTCCCGGTGGTTCCGCGACTACGTGTACATCCCGTTGGGCGGCAACCGGCACGGCGCCGCGCGCACCTACCGCAACCTGTGCATCGTGTTCGTGCTGACCGGGTTCTGGCACGGCGCGAACTGGACGTTCCTGGTGTGGGGCATCTACCACGGCGCGCTGCTGATCATCGAACGCGGCTTCCACCTCGAGGACGCGCCCGCTCAACGCCGCCCGCGCATCGCCCGCCGTGCCCTCACGATGTTCCTGGTGGTCATCGGCTGGGTGTACTTCAAGTCGAGCGACCTGCCCAGTGCCCTGACCATGGTCGGCCACATGTTCCTGCCCGACTTCTCCGGTCTCACCGACGCGGTCACCACCGCCCTGACCAACCAGCGGCTCGTCATCCTGTTGGCGTCCATGGCGATCCTGTTCATGCCCGCGCAGCCCGTGGCCGGTCCGCTGATCGAGTCGTCCCGCAGCCTCCCGGCCACGATCCTGCGCGTCGGCGTGATGACCGCCGGTGTGGCCTACGCGGCCCTCCTGGTCGCCTCCGGCACCTTCAGCCCGTTCCTCTACTACCAGTTCTAGGCTGTGTAGCCGCCGTCGACGGCGATCTCGGCGCCGGTGACGTACCGGCCGCCGTCACCGGCCAAATAGGACACTGCCGCGGCGACGTCGGTGGGTTCGCCGTAGCGGCCGAGAGCGGTGTGGCTGCGGTTCTCGTCGGCGACGGGGCTGTCAGCGGGGTTCATCCCGGTGTCGATGGGGCCGGGGTGGATGAGGTTGGCGGTGATGCCGCGGGGGCCGAGGTCGCGGGCGAGCGCTTTGGTGAGGCCGACGAGCGCGGACTTGCTCAACGAGTAGGCCGCGTAGCCCGGGCCGGTCACCCGGGTGGCCGCGCAGCTGCCGATGCTGATGATCCGGCCGCCCTCGCCCAGCACCGCCGAAGCGGCCTTGGCCGCGAGGAACGGCGCCTTCACGTTGATGTCCACGACCTCGTCGAAGTCCGAGCCGGTCAGGTCGCCGATCGGGCCGAATGCCGCCACTCCCGCGTTGTTCACGAGGATGTCCAGCCGGCCGAACTCGGCCACCGCCATTGAGACGGCCTCGACGACGCTCGCGGAGTCCAGGGTCTGGACCACCAGTGCCCGCCGGCCCACGGCCTTCACCGACTCGACCACCTCCGCCGCCTGCGCGGCGCTGTTGGAGTGGGTCAGCACGATGTCCGCGCCGTCCTGCGCCAGGCGCACCGCCACGGCCGCACCGATCCCCCTACTGCCCCCGGTGACCAGCGCCACCCTGCCTTCGATGTTGTTCATACCCCAATGAAAGGGCTCGCGGACTGCGTAGTCCGGCGGCTTTCCGACCACGCGTCCGAGGGTCACAATCATTGACAAGAAGGATCACCTGCGAGACATTGAAACAAGTCGGTCTATTTGTCTCAACGCAGTCTCGGGAGGGTGCAGGTGCTGACCACGCGGCTGTTGAACCTCGGCGACCTGGCGACCATGGGCACCCTCAAGCGCGGCATCACCAGCGCGTGGGCGAAGGCCCTGAACTCCGACTCGCTGCCCGGCGAGCAGTACACCGACCCGCCCGGCGACCCCGGGCTGTTCGGGCCGGACTCGGCGATCTGGTACGTGCACGACGACCCGTCCGGGGTGATCGGCGGCGTGATGGGCCTGATCCTGGGCTCCCTGCACGAGCCGACCATGCACGGCACCAACAAGCACTCCGTCTACAAGGACGACCCCGCGGGACGGTTGGGCCGGACGGTCTCATTCGTCAACGCGATGGCCTTCGCCAGCACACCGGTGGCCGAGAAGATGGCGCTCACCGTGAGGCGCATGCACAAACACGTCCAGGGCACCATGCCCGACGGCCGCCCGTACTCCGCGACCGCGTCGGAGACCCTGATCTGGACCGGTGTCACCCAGGCGCACGGCATCATCCAGGCACACCTGCGCTACCACCCGAAGCCCGTGGGCAAGGCCGAAGTGGACAAGTACTACGCCGAATACGCCGTCATCACCGAGATGCTCGGCGCCACCGGCGTTCCCAAAACAGCGTCCGAAGTGGACGAATACTTCCGGATGATGCGCCCCCAACTGACCTACTCCGAGGAGACCGCCGGCGCGGTGGCGTTCTTCGCGCATCCCTTCGGCCCCACCAACGCCGCCCGCGCCGGCAGCCGGATCCTCAGCAAGGCCGCGTTCGACCTGTTGCCCGATTGGGCCGCCCGGCTGTACCGGTTGCCCAGCAACCCCGTCGAGCAGATGGTCACCCGGCGTTCGATGCGGGTCATGCTGCAGGTGCTGCGGGACGCGGTGGGCCCATCGATCATCAAAACCCAAGCGGTGAAACGAGCCTCAGCGCCTGCACCAGCCGTGCCCATCCACTAGGGTCCCGGCTTGTGGCGGCGGACTGGGTGGTCTATGTGGCGATGCCCTTCGTCGCGGCCGCCCTCGGCTACGTCACCAAACGGATCGCCATCGAGATGATGTTCCGGCCGATCGAGTTCATCGGCATCAAAGGAACGTTCATCGGCTGGCAGGGTGTGGTGCCACGCAACGCCGAGCGCACCATCCGGATCGCCGTGGAGCTGCTCACCAGCAAGCTGATCGACGCCCGCGAGGTGTTCGCCCGGGTCGACCCGGACCGGCTCACCCGTGAGCTGGAAACGGCGCTGCTGCTGGAGATCGACCGGATCGCGCGGGACGTCATCGCCCGCAACCACCCCGCGCTGTGGGACGCGATGCCCGCGCTCGCGCAGGACGTTGTGGTCAAACAGGTCCAGGCGGGCGCGCCGGACGCGGTCCGCCGGCTGGTCGAGGAGGTCCACGACAACATCGACCACCTGCTGGACCTCAAGGAGCTCGCGGTCGACACGCTGCGCCGCGACCGGCGGCTGATGGTCCGGCTGGTCAAGGACATCTCCCAGCCGGAGATGCGGTTCATCGCCCGCAGCGGCATCTTCTTCGGTTTCGTTCTCGGCCTGGTCCAGACCGTGGTGTGGGCGTTCACCAGGGATCCGATCGTCCTGCCGCTGTTCGGCGCGGGCATCGGCTGGTTCACCGACTGGCTGGCGATCAAGCTCGTGTTCTTCCCGCGGGAGCGCAAGCGGGTCCTCGGAGTCGTTCCGTTCCAAGGGATCTTCCAGCGCCGCCGGGACGAAGTGGCGCGCCAGTACGGGGATCTGGTCGCCCGCGAGGTGATGACCGTGCCCAACATCATGGACGCGGTGCTCAACAGCCCGCGCGCGGACCGACTGGAAGCGTTGGTGCGCCGGGTGGTCTGGGAGACGGTGGACGCGCAGGCCGGGATCGCGCGGCGGATGATCGGCGAACAGCAGCTGCTCAGGATGAAGCGCGAGGCCGCGAACCAAGCCATAGCAACGCTTCCGCAGACCGTGCTGCTCGCCCAGAACTACCTCACCGAGGCGCTCGACGTCGGCAACACCATCGCGCGCAAGATGAACGATCTGTCCCGTGTGGAGTACGAGGAGCTGCTGCGTCCCGCGTTCCGGCAGGACGAGTGGAAGCTGATCGCGGTCGGCGCGGTGATCGGGTTCCTGGTCGGCGAGCTGCAGGTGCACCTGCTAGTGCGCTGAGACCCGGACCTTCGCGAACAGCCGCGCGCCCAGGTAGATCAGGAACGAGATCGCGGTGACGAACGCGCTCACCGGAACCCCGGGCGCCAGCGAGAGAATGATCCCGCCCAGCACGGAGACCTCGGCGAACACCACCGACAGGATCGTGGCCCGCAACGGGCTCGCGGTGATCCGGCAGGCGGCGGCCGCGGGCGTCACCATCAACGACAGAACCAGCAGCGCGCCAACGGTCTGCACGCCCAGCGCGGTCGCGACACCAACCAGCACAGCGAAAATCGGCGACAACGCGCCAGTCGGCACACCCCGCGCCCGCGCCACATCCGGGTCCACGGAAGCGAACATCAGCGGCCGGTAGATCACCGCGAGCACACCGAGCACCACCACCGCGCACACCGACAGCAGCAGGATGCTGGCGAAGTCCACGCTCACGATCTGCCCGACCAGCAGGCCGAACTTGTTCGACGCCCGCCCCGGGTACATCCACAGGAACAACACGCCGAGCCCGAGCCCGAACGCCAGCACGACACCGATCACCGAGTCCGTCTCGGTGGACCGGCGGGACAACAGGCCCAGCACCAGCGCAGCCACGATCGACCCGGCCAACGCGCCGTAACCGACACCGATCCCCATCAACAGCGCGGCCGCGCCACCGGTCACCGCGAGCTCACTCGTGCCGTGCACGGAGAACGCCATGTTCCGGCTGACGATCAGCGGCCCCAGGATCCCCGCGAGCAGCCCCAAGATTGCCGCGGCCAACAGCGCATCCCGCACGAACGCGTACTGGAGCACCTCAAGGGTCTTGTCGAAATCAAAAAACTTGTCCATGTTGATGGTCCTCGCTGCGCTCGGACGGACTTGGCCGCCGGAAGCCGATCATTTCCACCTCGCGCCACGCGACCGGCATCGCTCTCGATCAGGCGACCAGCCGGGCGGGGGCGATGCCGGGCGTGTCGCGAGGCGTAAATGATCGGCGCGGCCAAGTCGGGCTAGGTCGATCCGCTCAGGTGGTGTGGCTGGCCGGACTCCATGGCGCCGTGGGCACCGACGACGAGGATCTGGCCGCGCACGCGGACGACGTCGATCTGGGTCCGGTACAGCTCGCTGAGCACCTCGGTGGTCATCACCTCATCCGGCGTGCCGATCCGGAACCGGCCGTCGACCAGGTACAGCACGCGGTCGACCAACGG
>CBIMJO010000509.1:0-6912 GCA_966244135.1 uncultured Actinocrispum sp.
AGCTGGGCCGGAAGGTCGCGGAGATCATCATCCCGCGCGAGCCGGCGGCGTTGTCGTAGTGGACACCGCGAAGATCGTCGCTCGGTGCACAGAGGTGCTGGGGGAGTGCACGTTCGTCGCGGACCGGTCGATGGCGCACGGCGAGGCCGTGGTCGTCGAGGTGGTCGATGGGTCCGGCACCGGCTGGATCGCCAAACACGTTGTGCAGGAGAAGAAGTACCGGCAGGAGCTGGGTGCCTACCGGGACTGGGTGCGGATGCTGGAGGGGGCGGCGCCCGCCCTGCACTCGGCACACGATGACCTGAACCTGCTGCTGTTGAACAAACTCAACGGCACGACCGTCGAAGGCTCGCAGTGGGAGTACGACCCGTCGGTCTACCACCGCATCGGTGAACTGACGCGACTGCTACACATCAGCGCGGCACCTGTCGTCGACGAGGACTACGCCGAGAACCTCGTGGAGGACTTGGAGAAGTACCTGTTCCGCGGCGCGCACCTGTTGTCGCACGCGGAGATCGACAGCGCACGCGACCAGGTCGGCGAGATCACCGAGATGCCCCCGATGATCACCGTGCCCTGCCACCTCGACAACCAGCCACGCAACTGGCTCGTCGACGACGACGGCACAGTGCGCCTGATCGACTTCGGCCACGCCCGCCGCCAGCCCTGGATCACCGACACCAACCGGATGGACCTACGCCACTGGCGCCAGTCCGCCGAGCTACGTGAGGCCTTCTACGACGGCTACGGCCATACCCCCACCGACGACGACATGCACTTCTACCGCCTCTACCTCGCCTACATCGGCGTCACCACCATCGTGTGGGCCCACGAACACGGCGACGCCACCTTCGCGGCCGAAGGCCGAGGCTGGCTCCGCGAGCTGATGCACTGATTTCGAAGTGTGGTGTCGTTGGGTGGTGGGGGCTACGGCAGGGTAAGTTACCGGCAGTAGATCTCCGAGGAGGAGTTCCCATGGCCGCCTACCAGACCATTGTTGTCGGCACGGATGGGTCGGACTCGTCGTACCGTGCGGTGGACCGGGCCGCGGCGGTGGCCGCGGACAGTGGTGCGACGCTGGTCATCGCGTGTGCGTACCAGCCCGCGAGCCGGCGTGATGTCGAGCAGGCACAGGATGAACTGGGCAGCGATGTGGCCTACCAGGTTGTCGGGTCCGCGCCTGCCGAGGACACCGTGCGCACCGCGTCGGAGCGGGCCGCGAAGGCCGGCGCGACGAAGGTCGACACGGTGATCGTCGACGGCGAGCCGGTGCCGACGCTGACCCGCCTGGTCCGCGAGCGGCAGGCGGACCTGCTCGTGGTCGGCAACCGCGGGCTGAACACCCTGGCCGGGCGGATCCTGGGGTCCGTGCCGTCCGAGGTCGCCCGGAAGTCGGGGGTCGACGTGCTCATCGTGCACACCACGTGAACGAGTCGCTGCCGGCCCGGATCGAACGGGTCCTGCTGGGCGGCCGGCGCAAGTACACGCGCGCGCAAGTGGCCGAGAAGGCCGGGATGCCGCTGGAGCGCGCCACGGAACTGTGGCGGTCGCTGGGGTTCGCGAGTGTCGGCGACGACGAGGTGGTGTTCACCGAGGCCGATGTCGAGGCGTTGCGGCTGGTCAAGGAGCTGACCGACCTCGGACTGTACGACGAGGGCGCGCAGAACTCGATCGCGCGCGTGCTCGGCCAGCACGTCTCGCGGATCGCCGAGATGGAGATCCACGTGCTGCAGGGCCTCGTCGCGGCCCAGCCGGACCTGCTCGCCGACGAGCGCGGCTTCGCCCGGTTCATCGACCAGCTGATCCCGGACCTGGAACGGTTGCACGCCTTCACCTGGCGCCGCCAGCTCGCCGCGTACGCGGGCCGGGCCCTTGCGGCGCCCGAGGAATCGCTCGACTCGTCGCACGAGGTGGTCGGGTTCGCCGACATGGTCGGGTACACGTCGCTGACCCGGCGGTCGAGCGAGGCCGAGCTGTCCCATGTGCTCGAACAGTTCGAGACCATGGTGACCAAGGCGATCGCCGAACAGCACGGCCGCGTGGTGAAGATGCTCGGCGACGAGGTCCTGTTCGTCGCGGACACCCCGCAGGCGGGCGCCGAGATCGCGTTGACCCTCGTCGAACTGGCCGAGGCGGACCCGGATCTGCCGTCGCTGCGCGCGGGCATGGCGTATGGGCGGGTGCTGTCCCGCTTCGGCGATGTCTACGGGTCGACGGTGAACATCGCGAGCCGCTTGACGTCGATTTGCAACCCCGGCGCGGTGCTGGTGGACGCGGAGCTGTCCGCCGCGCTACAGGACGAACCCGCGTACACGATCCGGCACCGCCGTCCGGTGTCCGTGCGTGGCTTCCACCGGCTCAAGCCGTCGGTGCTGCGGCGGGCTACCAGCGCTTCGAGGTAGGGCGCCGCCTGAGACGGGCCTGCCAGCAAGCCTTGTGCCAGTGCCGTCGGTCCTCGACATTGCCGTAGTCGTCCGCGGGCCACGCGACCACATGCGGAATGCCGGGTCCGATCTCGTGGTCGCAGCCGGGACACCGGTAGGTCTTGTCGGAACCCGTGACAGACCGGACATTCCAGTCCCCGTCCGGGCCTTCCTCGCTGCGCTGGAACGCCCCCGACGGTCTCGGCCGGGGGTCGTCACGCTTGGCGCGGTTCCTGCGGGGCACAGGTGGTGACTATATTTCGGGCCGTGCCCACCTATGAGTTCAAGTGCCGTGACTGTCACGACACCTTCGAGGTCAACCGGCCGATGAGCGAGTCCAGTGCGCCCGCGAGCTGCCCAGAGGGCCACACCGACACGGTGAAGCTGCTGTCCATGGCGGGTCTCGCCGGGACCGCGGCGGTCACGTCCGGCGGCGGCGGTGGTGGTGGTGGCGGGGGATGCTGTGGCGGCGGCTGCTGCGGCGGCTGAGGGGTACGACACCGCCCGGACCGCCCTGTGGATCGGCGGTGCCCAATGGGCCGGGAAGACCACGGTCGCCCGGATCCTGGCGTATCGCCATCGGCTCACGGCCTACCACTGGGACTACTTCGACGTCCGCACGTACACGGACCGGCTCCGTGCCGCGGGCGTCGAGACCGGGCCGCCGGACTGGGTGAACTCCACCCCGGCGGACTTGGCGACCCGCGCGCTGGACCTGTTCCCGCGACGGTTCGAGTACACGCTCGAGGACCTGCGCGGCCTGGTCTCGCCGCACCCGGTCCTCGCCGAGGGGTGGGGCCTGCGCCCGGAACTGGTGGCGCCGCTGCTCTCCGCGCCGACCCAGATGATCGTCATGGTGCCCACCGACGACTTCCGCGCCCACCAGGTCCGCGTCCTGCCCCGGGCCCAGGCCGTCGGCGCCGTCGTCACCAACCCTGAACGCGCCCAGCGCAACCGGCTCGCCCGCGACCGTCTCATCGCGACAGACGCCGTGGAGTCCGCGCGCCGCTTGGGGATCCGGGTCCTGGAGGTCGACGGCACCCAGGACGCCGAAGCCATCGCCGACGTCCTGGGTGCCCACTTCCGCGACCACCTGCCCTGAGCTCAGGGCCTTTCGATCAGTACTGGTTGACCAGGGTGGTGGGGCCGACGGCCCAGCCACCCGGGTGGCTCGCCCACTTCTCGACCGGGTTGTCCAGGCCGGTGGGGTTGCCGTTCCAGGTGAACAGGCGCGTGACGCCGCCGCCGTAGTCGTACAGGGCGCCGATGTCGGTCTTGCCGTCACCGTTGAAGTCACCCGTGGTGAACTTGCTCTGGCCCATGTTCCAGCCGTTGTTCAGCCACTTCGAGGTGGCGTCGGTGAAGCCGGTGGCCGTCGCGGACCACACGTAGATCCTCGTGGTGTTGTTGCCGTAGTCGTACGTGCCGCCGACGTCGGTGCGGCCGTCACCGTTGAAGTCACCGGCGAACAGGCGGGTGCGCGCGCCTTCCCACTGGCCGGCGCCGCTGGCCCACTTCGAGGTCGCGTCGGTGAAGCCGGACCCGGTCGACTCCCAGGTGAACAGGCGCACGGAGTTGTTGAGGTAGTCGTAGAACCCGCCGATGTCCGTGCGGCCATCGCCGTTGAAGTCACCCGTGAAGAACTTGGTCTGGCTGGTGTTCCAGCCGCCCGGGTTGCTCTGCCACTTCACGATGGGGTCGGCGAACTTGTCCGTGCCGTACTCCCACACGAACAGCTTGGCCACGCCGTTGCCGTAGTCGGCGAACGCGGCGATGTCGGTCTTGCCGTCGCCGTTGAAGTCGCCGGAGACGAACTTGGCCTTGGACGCGTCCCAGCCGTTGCTCTCCCAGCGCGGGGTGGCGTTGCCGAACCCGGTGTCGCCCGCCTGCCAGACGAAGATCCGGGTCAGCGAGTTGCCGTAGTAGTAGACGCCCGCGATGTCGCCCTTGCCGTCACCGTTGAAGTCGCCGGTGACGAACTTGGTGCGGCTGACCGACCAGTTGCCCTGGCCGCTGGACCACTTGGTGGTCGCGTCGGAGAACCCGGACCCGGTGGAGATCCAGTTGTACATCGACGTGTTGTCGCTGCCGTAGTCGTAGAACGCGCCGATGTCGTCCTTCTGGTCACCGGTGAAGTCGGTGACCGTCGGCACGACGGTGGTGGCGGACACGATCGCCGAGGCCGGGCCGTCCTGGCCGTTCACGACCGGCACGATCTTGTAGTACCAGGTCTGGTTCGCCGCGAGCGCGGTGTGCGTGAAGCCGGGAGTCGTTACGGTGCCGAGCAATGCCGACGCGTCCGGCGTGGTCGAGCCGTAGACCCGGTAGGAAGCGAGGAGATCCGCACCCACGACAGGTTGATCGCGTGCTGCGGGGCCGGTTTCGCGGTCAGGCCGACCATCTGCGACTCGAGCCAGCCGCCGAGATTGTCCACACGGGACTCGACGGCGCCCTGCCGGGTCTCGGTCTCGCCGAAACACCCGTGCTGCCAAGAACTGCTGTGCACGGCGACGAGCTCGGCCGTGCCGCCGGTCTCCCGGAACGCCGGGCCGCCGGAGTCACCCTTGCACGTGGTGGCGCCGTTCTCGGCTTGTGGCAACAGGTTCAGCGTGGTCGCGGCGACGGTGTCGACCGTGGCGGTGGCGCTGTGCAGCTGGTCGGGCACCCACTCGGTGGCGGTCCGGCCATAACCGGTGATCCGCACCACGTCGTCCTTGGCGGGCGCGGTGGTGGCGACCTTGACCGGCGTGATCCCGGCGACCGGCGCGGCCAGCCGGGCCAGCACCAGGTTGCGGTCCGCGCGGAACGCCAGCTTGGTCACCGGCGCGACCTGGGTCAGGTTCGTGCGCCCGATCGTGGCCGTGGTGGCCTTAGCCGGGGCGCCGTCCTGCCCGTTGTTCTCCGGGAAACAGCTGCTCGCGGTGAGCAGCCACTGCACGTCGACCAAAGTACCGCTACAGCTGCGAATACCGCCGATGTCGAGCTTCGCGGAGAACGGGTACGACCCGTTCGGCGCGGCCACGCCGCCGGTGATCGCCCCGGCCGGGCCGGCGGTGAACAGGCTCGCCCCGGCCAGGCCGGCGGCCAGCAACCCCGCTCGCAAACGTCTGGATGACACGTCGAGACACACCCCTGTGGAGAGAATTTTTCGTGGGCACAGGCGGAAAAGCGCCGCAATTCTCGGAATCGAAAAGCCCACGCCACGAAGGCCGCGCGACTGCGGCCACCCCAGATTCGTGAGTATTCCCCCAGGAATTACTTCACCACCCCGCGGGCACGACCCTAGGTGGTCCGTACCCCGGAGCACAAGGCGGGAGTCAGGGGATCTGGTGCAGGTGGTGGCGGAGATCACCGGCGAGGTCCAGGTGCACGCGCCGCTCGGTGAACCGCCATTGGCCGTCGCGCCGGGTGAATGTGTCGTGGTAGCGCCCGCTGGCGATGGCCTGCAACGGCAGCAGGTCCACGACCGCCTGGAACACGGTGAAGTAGGACCGCGCGGCCGCGGTGTCGCCGTCGATCTCCAGGATCGTGTTGGTGGTGACGTGTTTGGTCCTCGGCGTGCCGTCCGGGTACAGGATCACGATGCGCTGGAAGGCTTTCGTGACGTCCGCGGCGCCGCGGACCGAGCCGAACCCCGCGCTGTACGTGCCCTCGGCGAACAACGCGCCGACCCCGGCGAAGTCGCCGGTGTCGACCAGTTCCGCGCAACGGGCGATGAGGTTGTGCAGGTCCTGCGCACTCACGGGCGGGGCTTGGGCACCGGCTTGGCCACCGGTTTCGTGGTGTCCAGCGGGAGCTCCTCGGGCTCGGCCGGCTCCCAGTGCTCCTTCGGCGGGCCACCGGCCGCCTCGGTCTGGGTGAGCGCGGTGAATTTCCTGGTCGGCGGCTCCTCGGCGGCCGGGTTGCCGTCCTCCGGCCGGCGCTCCTCGGGCAACGGGTCCAGCACCGGCGTCGCGTTGTCCAGCACCACGTCCGCGTCCTGGATCAGGCTGCGTGCCTGGCGGAGCTGGTTGGCCACGCGGGTGCGCAGCTGGCGCAGCGCGGCGACCCGCTGGGCGGCGTGGCTGATCCGGCGGTTGGCCTCGTCGGTGGCCTCGCGGACCCGGCGGTGTGCCTCCTCGCTGGCCTCCTGCAGCCGCGCGTTGGACTCGGTGAGCGCTTCGTGCCTGCGGCGGTTGGCCTCCTCGGTCGCCTCCCGCACGCGCCGCTCGGCCTCCGCCTTGCTGGTGGCCTCCTGCTCGGCGAGCGCGCGCATGGACTCGGTGCGCCGCGAGGCCATCGCGATCTCGAAGTCCTCCTCGATCTGGGTGCGCCGCTGCTCGGACTCGGTGTCCAGGCGGTTGCGCTCGGCCTCGGCCTTGGAGGTGATCTCGTCGGCGTCCGACCGCGCCTTGGCCAGCACGTTCAGGTGCTCGGCCTCCATCTCGGCGCGCCGGGTGTCCAGGCCGCGCAGCATCTCCTCGTAGCGGGCGCGCAGGGCGTTCGCGTC
>CBIMJO010000510.1:0-6897 GCA_966244135.1 uncultured Actinocrispum sp.
CGGCCGGCGTTCGAGGGCGCCGTCGAGGGGGTCGCCGAAGATCTCCTCCAGCGGGGCGACGAGGCGGGATTTGCCGCTGTGGTCCTGGGAACCGCCGCCCATTCCCGCACCCATCATCGGCGGCATCATCATCCCGCCCATCCCACCGGCGGCCGCCGCGGCAGCAGCCGGAGCGACGGCGGCGGCAGGCGAAGCAGCCGCGGGCGCGCTGGGCGGCATCTCCCCGACGGCGGTGACCGCACCAGGCGAAAGCGCCTTCTGAGACGGAGCCGGGGCCGCGTGCCCCACCGAAGAACCCCCACCCGAGCCAGCGGAACCGGCAGACCCGCCAGAGCCGTGGGACGCAACGGGTGCAGGGTGATCGGCGGCAACCGGATGACCGGACACAGCCGCGACACCCGCTGAAGCCGGAGGGGGAGCCGGAACCTCAGGAACAGCCCAGTTCGCGGCGGGCATGGTGTGCGTCATCGACACGGCCGCGAACGGTTTGCTCCCGTCGATCCCGTTGCACAGCTGGACAAAAGCCTCCAGCACCTGGCGCACCGACTCGAACAGCTCGCGCGTGGGTCCGTGCACAGTGGACAGATGGGCTCGCGTCCGTTCCTCGCCCGCGACCATCATCGACTGCGCGCTCGCCGTGGAGGTGTCCTCGAGGACCGCCGCCAGTTCGGTCACGATCGTGCGGATGCCGTCCGCGGTCTTGTCCAGGACCTCGCCCATGGCGTTCATGGCGTCCGACATGTCGTTGCCCGCGAGCCCGACGGTCTGCATGTACGCGATGAACGAGTCCGCGGTCTCGCCCTCCCAGTTGGCGTCCAGCGAGCCCAGCGAGGAGGTGAGCGAGGCCGAGACCTCGTCCGCCGCCTTGCCCGCCGAGCGCCAGCGCTCGGCCTCCTCGTGCATGGCGCTCCACCGGCCGACCACGGGCGCGAGGTACTCCTCGACCGGGTCCGGCACCCCCAGGCGCTCACATAACGACGACAGGTACTCCAGCGAGTTCATGTCCGGTCCGCCCGCTTGATCGTGCGGACGTTGCCGTGCTCGTTGTCGGTGTATCTGGAGACGACCTCGTTCAGGCTGTCGGACGCCGAGTGCAGGGTCTCGATGGCGCGGGTCAGCTGGGACCGCAGGGCGGCGGCCGCGCGGGTGTACGCCTCGGCGGTGTGCACCTGGCGGCCGAGCTCGCCGAACGCGTCACTGCCCAGCGGGTCCCCGACGGCGACCGCGGACAGCCGGTCGGCGCCCCTGACGGCGGTCTTGGCGTACGCGCTCACCCAGTCCGGGTCGATCTTCACGCCGGTACCTCCAAGGTCGGATGGGAATCCGACGCGGGAGAACGGGCACCGGTTCCCCTACGTCACCTTTTTGTTGCGCCGCAGGGTGTGCATGATGAACATGGTCAACAGCAACAGCACGATCCCGCCACCGGTGCCGATCAGCGCCACGTTCATCGCCGACCAGTCCTTCTCGTGGTACGGCGGCATGTTCGGCGGCATCGCCACCGCCTTGTCGGCCGCGATCCCGGACTCCGACGGGATCATCGCGGTCAGCGCGGCGATCGGGTTGATCATGCCGTAGCCGACCCGGTTGTCCCGGCCGCCGGGCGCGGAGGGGTGCTGCGCGGTCGCCTTGATCCGGTTCATCACCTCGCGCGCGTTCAGCTTGGGGAACCGCTCGCGCACCAGGGCCGCCAGCCCGGCCACGTACGGCGCGGCGAAGCTCGTGCCCTGGATCTGGATCTGCTTGCCGCCGTCGATGGTCAGGTTCGCGAGCTTGCCGGACGGGTCCAGCGAGATGATCTCGGTGCCCGGCCCGGCCACGCTCACCCACGGCCCCTGCACGCTGAAGTCGGCCAGGTTGCCCTTGCGGTCCACGGCCGCCACGGACAGCACGTCGTCGGCGAACCACGGCGGCGTGACGATGTACGCGGGGTTGTTGGGGTCACGGCCGTTGTTCGGGTCCGGGCAGTTGTTGCCCTTGTTGCCCGCCGACGCCACGACCACCTTGTTCTTGTCCACCGCGTACCGCAGGGTCCGCTGCAGGTCCTTCTCCGCTTCGGAGATCGGTTTCGCCGACGACCGGCAGCTGTCCACCGACATGTTGATCACGGTGACCGCTGGGTCGTCGGCGGCGTTGCGGATCGCCTGCGCGAGCGTGTTCAGGTCGCCCGCGTTCTGCTCCTGCGGCTGTGGGTTGTCCGGCGTCGCCTGGGGCGTGCCCTTGTACTTCTCACTGGACTGCCGGATCGCCTTGATCCTGGCGTCCGGTGCCACCCCGGTGAACCCGATCTGGGTCGAGTCCGGCGTGCGCGCGGCGATGATGCCCGCGACCTCGGTGCCGTGCCCGTCGCAGTCCTCGGTCACGTTCGCCGTGGTGTTCACGTAGTCCGGGCCGTCGATCAGCCGGTCGCGGGGCAGGAAGTCGTGCACCCGCACGCCGGTGTCGATCACCGCCACCACCTGGCCCTTGCCGGTGGCGAACTTCTGGGCCTCCTCGATCCGCAGCTGCTGCTGGCCCCATGGCTTGTTCGGCAGCACGACCTCGCCGTTGTTCAGCGAGCCGGTGCACTCGGTCTTCTTGTCGTACTTGACGTTGCCCGGCGGCTTCTGGGAGTCGGTCACCGGGGCCCGGCCGAGGTCGACCGGCGGTGGCGTCGGGCCGGACGCGTTGCCCTGCGCGAACGCGGGTTGCGCGGTGGCCAGGCCGGCCACCAGCGCGACGATCGCGAGCTTCGACCGGGTGCGCATCAGATCTTGAAGTTGAGGTGCCGCAGGGTGGCGTACAGGTCCATCACGGCCAGCGCCACCGGCAGCACGGACGCGATGCAGATCGCCTCGACCACCTCGACGCTGCGGCGCAGCGGTGGCGAGAACTTCTGCTCGGGGAAGATCACGCCGAGCACCAGCGCCAGCGCGCCGATCAGCACCAGTGCGCCGAACACGAACAGCAGCCGGTTCGAGGCGGTCGTCGAGACGAGCCAGCCGATGAGCACGCCGCCACCGGACAACATGCCCGTGGCCAGCAGGGCCACCGCCTGGCTGCCGTTGGCGTACGTGCGGCCGCGCAGCAGCAGGACCAGGGTCACGAGCACGGCCAGGATCACGCCCCAGATGCCCGGGGCGCTGGCGGCGATCACGGCACACACCGCGGCGACCGCGCCGGAGCCGATGATCATGCCGGTCATGTACTCGTGCGCCAGGCCCGCGCGCCGCTCGATCGACCGGTAGTCGGGGAACCCGGAGTCCTCCTTGAGGTCCTCCGCGCTGCCCGGCACGTTCGGCAGCGGCAGCTTGGCCAGCTGGATGGTCAGCCGCGGCAGCATCGAGATCCCGGCCAGCGCGGCAGCGGCCGTCCCAGCGGCGATACCGGGCGCCGGGTGGTCGATCAGGGTGCCCACGGCGAACGCGAGGATGCCGAACACCGACGCGGTGCCCGCCGCCACGAACGTCGTGACGCCCGCGCCGAGCAGCATGATCGAGGCGGACGCGACGATCCCCATCAGGGCACAGGCGAGCAGGAAGTTCGCCGCGCCGAGGCCGTTGGGCACGATGTAGAGGCCGGATACGAAGGCCATCGGGAGTCCGCCCGCGGCGGCGATCAGCACGCCCGCGGTCGTCGCCTGGTACCCACGTGCGACCACAGCACCCGCGGCGACTGCTATCACTGCCGTCGCGCCCGCGGCCACAGCTGCCGCCAACGCACTGCCCCCAGTGACGGGGCCACCCAGGAACACCGCTACCGACGCGGCGAGCAGGGCGAGCGCGCCGGCGACGTACCCGATGCGGTTCGCGGTCTGCTTGGTCCACGGCCGGAAGCTGTCCGGCGCGGACTCGGCGATCGCGTCCACCACGTCGTCGTACAGCGGCGGCGGGGGGTTCTCGTTGCGGCGGCGCAGCTGCAGCATGTCGCCGTCGACGATGCCCAGCGAGCCGAGCGTGCGGCTCGGGTCGAGCGGGCTGTCGCCGAGTTTGGCCAGGCACCAGCCGCCGTGCCGCGCGCCGCCGTCCGGCGTGGCCTCCTTGGCCATGTCCAGCAGCATGGGCAGCAGGTCAGCCACTGACACGTCAGCAGGAAGTGCGACGTCGATGCGCGTTCTGGGCGCAACGACCGTCACCCTGCTGAACACCGTGGTACCGGTAGCCACCGCCTGCCCCCTTCGAGCTGTCCATCCGTCTGCCCACAAGGCCGGGTGCTTATTCACCGAATGGCGCACCCCTGTCGGTGGGCGACCTTAGTATGGCCGCACCGGGATCTCCTCCGCTGGCGGTTCCGGCACAAAGACCGACGAAGAGGGGCCGGACAACCGTGAGCACGCTGCAGTTCAAGCGTCTGCCACGCCTGCAGGCGCCGCGACCGCCCGGTGGCGAGGTCCACCTGGAGCCGCCGCCCGAGGTGCCGCGCGTGATCCCGGGCAGCATCGTGATGAAGCTGATGCCGGCCGTCATGGTGCTGGCCATGCTGGGCATGGTCGTCATGATGTTCACCCTCGGCGGGCCGGCCGGGCGCAGCCCGATGGCGCTGCTGTTCCCGGTGATGATGATGTTCTCGATGGTCGGCATGTTCGCCGGTGGCGGTGGCCGCAGCGGCGGGCAGAAGAAGGCCGAGATGAACGAGGACCGCAAGGACTACCTGCGCTACCTCGGCCAGATGCGCGACCGGGCCCGCGAGGCCGCCCGCGACCAGCGCGCCGAGCGCGAGTGGGTGCACCCGGACCCGGAGGCGCTGTGGTCGATGGCCACCAGCCGCCGGATGTGGGAGCGCCGCCAGGCCGACGCGGACTTCTGCCACCTGCGGGTGGGCCGCGCCTCCACGCGGCTGGCCACCCGCCTGGTGCCGCCGCAGACCGGCCCGGTGGACGAGCTGGAGCCGATCGCCACGCTGGCCCTGCGCCGGTTCGTCCGGGCCCACTCGATCGTGCCCGACCTGCCGATCTCGCTGGCCATCCGCAACTTCGCGGCGGTCGGGTTCACCGGCGACAAAACGCTCACCCGCGGCCTGGCCCGGGCGATGGTCGGCCAGCTGGCCACCTTCCACAGCCCGGACGACGTGATCATCGCGGTGGTCACCACCGGCCGGGCCAAGGAGGAGTGGGAGTGGGCGAAGTGGCTGCCGCACGCCCAGCACCCGACGATGGTCGACGGCATCGGCCAGATGCGGCTGATGGCGGGGTCGCTCAGCCAGGTCGAGGCCTGGCTGGACGAGGAGCTGCGCAAGCGCGACCGGTTCATCCGCAACGCGCCGCCGCAGCCGGACCAGCCGCACATCGTGATCGTGCTCGACGACGGCGATGTCACCCGCGAGGAGAACATCGTCCTGATGGAGGGTCTGATCGGGGTCACCCTGCTGGACCTGTCCGACTCGCTGGGCAACCTGACCGCCCGGCGCGGCCTGCGCCTGGTGGTCGAGCCGTCCCGGCTGGGCGCGCGCAGCGCCAGCGGGGTGGAGTGGTTCGGCGCCCCGGACACGCTGTCGGTCGCCGAGGCGGAGGCGCTGGCCCGCAAGCTGTCGCCGTACCGGGTCGGCGTGGGCGCGGCGGACGCCGGCGACGAGGAGCCGCTGCTGTCCAACCCGACGCTGCTGGAGCTGCTCGGCATCCAGGGCGACCCGATGACGTTCGACGTGCAGCAGGCCTGGCGGCCGCGGCCGGTCGGCGACCGCTACCGGGTGCCGTTCGGCGTCGGCGAGCAGGGCCAGCCGGTGGAGCTGGACATCAAGGAAGCGGCCATGGGCGGCATGGGCCCGCACGGCCTGTGCATCGGCGCCACCGGGTCCGGCAAGTCCGAGTTCCTCCGGACCCTGGTGCTGGGCATGCTGGCCACGCACTCCTCGGTGAACCTGAACTTCGTCCTGGTGGACTTCAAGGGTGGCGCGACCTTCCTGGGGCTGGGCGAGGCGCCGCACGTGGCCGCGACCATCACCAACCTGCAGGGTGACCTGACCCTGGTCGACCGCATGAAGGACGCGCTGGCCGGCGAGATGAACCGGCGCCAGGAGGCGCTGAAGAACGGCGGCAACTTCAAGAACGTGTGGGAGTACGAGAAGGCCCGCGAGAACGGCGCCGACCTCGACCCGCTGCCCGCGCTGTTCATCGTGGTCGACGAGTTCTCCGAGCTGCTGTCGGCGAAGCCGGACTTCATCGACCTGTTCGTCGCGATCGGCCGGCTGGGCCGGTCGCTGCAGATGCACATGCTGCTGGCCTCGCAGCGCCTGGAGGAGGGCAAGCTGCGCGGCCTGGACTCGCACCTGTCCTACCGGATCGGCCTGAAGACCTTCTCGGCCGCCGAGTCGCGGGCCGCGATCGGCGTGCCGGACGCCTTCGAGCTGCCGTCCATCCCCGGATCGGGCTACCTGAAGTTCGACACCAGCACGATGGTCCGGTTCAAGGCCTCGTACGTGTCCGGCGCGTACCGGCCGGGCGGCATGCAGCCCGCCGGCCCGTCGGCGCCGGTGACGAGCGACCGCAGGCCGCGGCTGTTCGTCCCGGACTTCATCGAGATCCCCCGGGAGCCGGAGAGGCCGGCCGAGCAGCCCAAGGAGAACAAGCCCGAGGGCGGCACCGAGGTCAGCGAACTGGACGTGATCGTCAAGCGGCTGATCGGCCAGGGGCCGGACGCGCACGAGGTGTGGCTGCCGCCGCTCGACCTGTCCAGCCCGCTGGACGACCTGCTGTCGCCGTTGCAGCCCACCGAGGACCGCGGGCTCACCGTGCCGGGCAACTACTTCAACGGCCGCCTGCAGATGCCGCTGGGCATCGTGGACAAGCCGTACGAGCAGCGTCGTGACCTGCTGGTGGCGGACTTCTCCGGTGCGGCCGGCCACGCGGCCGTGGTCGGCGGCCCGCAGTCGGGCAAGTCGATGCTGCTGCACTCAAAGAAGAGAATTTGTAATCAGCCATGA
>CBIMJO010000511.1:0-6896 GCA_966244135.1 uncultured Actinocrispum sp.
GCAGAACGGAAACACCTGCCTCGCCGACGTGGCCACGGCGTTCCTGGTGAACGGCACATTGCCGGCCCAGGACGTGTTCTGCGGCAAGGAGACCGCGCTGTCCGCCGACGCTGTCACGCCTGAGAAGCAGCGTCGTGACGAGCTTGTCAAGCAGCTGCATTCCCGTGTACCGCTCGAAAAGTCATCGCCGCACGTCAAGCGCCGTAGCGGTACTCGTTGAAGGCCTCAGTGTACGCGCAAGCGGAGCGGTGTTCGGGTTAGTTAGCACGTCAGTGATACCCGCAACTGCCACGCCATGATAGCGACGACTTCTCCGGGGGCCTGACCAGGCGCGACGACCTGTTGAGCGGTACACGGTCGAACGGCCTCGTCCAGAGCTTCATTACCCAGGACACCAACGCCTTGCCCCATCAGTTCGACTGTTGCCACAAGGCTTCGATACCACCGCTTTCGAGGCGGTCCACAAGGAAATGACTGACCAGGACAACCGATAACCTCTGGTTACCCGACATGGTCTGACCTTGCCAGGCCGTGGCCGCAAGTCCAGTCCCGTCCAGCCTGGACGATTACCCGCGCCTTAGCCGCAGCACTCAGTCTATTGGATCGGCGACACCTGGAGTCTCACCTTACGAGCCAATCAATCTCCCGGTCAAAGTTTGCGCCAGAGAAATATCGCCGTATGATCGCCGCAGCTGCACAGGATTTACCCACGTGCCGTACGAGCCGGCACGCGAGACCGGTTCCATGATTCGAGGTACAACCACATGGCCCAGAAAGTCACCGTCCAACTGGTGGACGACCTGGACGGCACCGTCGCCGAGGACATCAGCACCGTCACCTTCGGCCTCGACGGGGCCTCGTACGAAATTGACCTGACGGGCGGCAACGCAGACAAACTCCGCGACAGTCTGGCCAACTTCGTGAACTCCGCCCGGCGGACCGGCGGCCGCGCCAAGCGTGGCGCCGCCATCAAGGGCGCAGTGGCGCCGGCAGCAAACCGCGAGCAGACCAAGGCCATCCGCGACTGGGCACGCCAGAACGGCTTCGAGATGTCAGACCGCGGACGCATCCCCGGCAACGTCATCGACGCATTCGAACAGGCCCACGCGACGAACGGCAAGACTGGCAAGAAGGGCAAGAAATAGAAAGGGCCGGGTGATGGCCGCTTTGACAACGGCCATCACCCAAAGCCACAAAAGGCTCGCTACAATCCAGATTTCACCAAAAGGCCTGGCGTCCGAAGGCTTGGGCGACGGGCACTCCTTCTCATACGACTCGGGCAGCTCCATCGTCTCGACCCCGGCAGCCTCCCGCTCGCCTGCACATGTTCAAGTCGTGAGTAATCACCTCGACGGACGTCACCGATCCCTGCAGCGGTGTCCCTGCCGAAACCTCCGGGACGGCCGCGCACTATCCAATCCACGACGGGCATCCGGACACAGGCTCCGGTCGGGCTGACCAATGGCGTGCCCGACCGGTTCATCCACACCTACGTGCGGACCACCGGACTAGCGTCTGGCCGGGATGGCGCACCGGAACGGGACGAGGTTGACCACGTCGACACGCCGCTCGGTCTGGGTGGCGGCCTCATCGTGGTACCTCTTGTCATCCCGGGACGAGGTGGTACCCCATTGGCCGGTCCCGCGATCGTGGCGGCCTTCCCACAACACCCCCGGATGCCACCGCAAGGGCAATGCGGGCACAACCCCGTAGGTGCTGACCCGAATCAGCACGTCCAGGCCCGGTTAGAACGATCACACCCAACCCTCTCACCAGGGACTTCGGCTACCATGCCTGATCACCACGCCCACCGGGGATGGAGGACCGTCTGCCTGGATTTGTCACACCCGTCAGCAAAATCTACGACGGCTACCAGAAGATCATGGAAACGAAGCGCCGCGGCGACACACCGCTCGCGACGCAACTTCACGTCAAGTTCGGCATCGAACGGTGGGAGTGGACACGGCTGAAGGTCATCTACGAGCTCGCGCTCGCCGGTAACGAGCACGCCACCGGCCTGGTCAGGAAGATCGACGCCAGGAAGATCACCGTGTCAGCCGCCTACGGCGAGCTGAGCAGGACACTCAAGGACCAGACCGCGTCAGTGCACCTGCCCAAGCATGTGAAGCTGCGCGACGTGTACGACTATGCCCTGCGCAGCAAGGCATTCGCTGAAACAACCGCACTGTCGCTTCGCCTCGGCGTACCGGTCAACACCTTCGCCATGAACCCCGAGGACATCTCGGACTGCCTCGTGCAGCTCCGGGCGGCCAGCAAGTACTTCAAGACCATGGCCGACCACATTTCCCGCTCAGTTGGAGGCAAGTAGCCATGGCAGTCCGTAAAAAGCGCGTTCCCGCCTCGCAGCTCACCATCGACCGCCGGGTCCAGCGACACGAGCTCAACCAGAGCACCCTGACCGAGATCCGCGAGGGATACAACCGCGCCGCGCTGCAAACACTGCAGGTCTCCGAACGCGCTGAGGGCACCCTGGTCATCCTCGACGGATGGCATCGCTGGACCGTCGTACAGGAGAAGGAAGGCGAGGACTTCGTCCTGGACTGCCACGTGCACACCGGGTTGAGCCTCGGTGCGGAAGCCGCCCTGTTCCTGCAGTTCAACAACCAGAAGCCGGCCAACAAGATCGACCTGTTCTACGTGCGGGTCACCCGGGAAGACCCGGTCGCGCTCGCCATCAAGAAGGTCGCCGCAGACAACGCCTGGACCATCGGCACCGGCAAAGGCGAGATCGGTGCGATCGACACCCTGGAGGCCGTCTTCAAAAACGGCGAGCGGTTCGAGGAGAAATCCGGACCGACACTACTGCACCACACACTGTTCGTGATCTCCCGGTCGTGGGGCAACGACGACCCGAAGGCAGTCGACAGAAACATCCTCGGCGCCATCGGCCAGTTCCTGCTGCAGGTCGACAAGTACGAGGCCAAGCAAGGCATCGACCTCAAGTTCGACCTCGACCGCCTCGCGGCCAACATGCGCACCTACGTCAAGAACGGCCCCGGAGGCTGGCTCTCCTCCTGCCGCGGCATCGCCGAAGGCACCTCGAAAACCCTGCGCAAGGCCCTGATGGGAGAACTGTTCGACATCTACAACAAAGGCAAAGGCGGACGAAAACTCCCCATCAACTTCCTGGCAGTCTGACCGGCCGCACTGTGTCGACCCAGCGATCGTAGGTCCGGCGCTGTGTCTGGCACCGCCGGCCACACCACGTGCTGGTCGCGACACAGACACAGAACCCATGGGCAAAGTGCCAGACCTGCTCGCCTGTGTGCGGCAAGGCCCCACCATGTACGGGCTCGACGGCTCCCCCATCGGTGACCTGCGACCCAAGCGAGCCCAGGTCCCCCGCCCCGGAACACCGCGCACGCCGCAGCAGGTGGCGATGCTGCGGTCAAGATGTCGGCCGAGGGCGCCACACAAAGAGAGCTCGCATCAAGCAAATCGTGGCCCGCCACACGTTCCCGTCCTGTGACGCTCAAATACTCATCGTTGCTGGTCAACGGGCCTGCTCGTCAGGTTGAGACAATCCCTCCGTGATCGTCTCGCTGCTCTACCACGTGACCCGGCACCTGCTCTCGATTCCCGGAGCACTGCTGCGCAGCGAGACCAGCAGGGACGCCGAGCTCCTGATTCTGAGACACGAGAACACGATCCCCCGCCGCCAACTCGGGCAGCGCCTGCGCTATCAGCCCGCGGACCGACTCTGGCTCAACGCCCTGTCCAGGCTCATCCCCCGTCGCCAGTGGGCGTCGGTCTTTTCCATCACGCCGGCGACCCTGTTGTCCTGGCACCGCCGACTCGTCGCGCGGAAATGGGACTACACAGCCGCACGCACGCCACCGGGCCGACCCGCGACACCTGCCACGCTCCGTCAGCTCGTGCTGCGGCTCGCGAATGAGAACAGTCGATGGGGACACCGCAGGATTCACCGCGAACTCGCTCGGCTCGGCCACACCGTCGCTGCATCGACGGCCTGGAACATCCTGCATGCCGCCGGTGTCGACCCCGCCCCGCGCGCAACGGCCCAACCTGGCGAGAATTCCTTGCTGCTCAAGCCAACAGCATCATCGCCTGCGACTTCGTGCACATCGACACCATCGGACTGCAACGTCTCTACGCCCTGGTGTTCCTCGAACACAGCACTCGCCGCCTCCACGTCGCCGGTGCCACCGCGCATCCCACCGGCGAATGGGTCACCCAACAAGCCCGCAACCTGGCCCACAACCTCGGCAGCCGCGTGGACTCTCTGCGGTTCCTCATCCGCGATCGCGACACCAAGTACACCCGCGCCTTCGACGCCGTCTTCGAGGCAGACAACATCGAAATCCTGAAGACACCACCCCAAGCACCCAAAGCGAATGCTCACTGCGAACGAGTGATCGGCACCCTACGCCGCGAAATCCTCGACCACATCCTGATCGTCAACCCGACCCACGCCCACCGCGTTCTCACCGAATACGAGCACCACTACAACCAGCATCGCCCACATCAAGCCCGCAACCAGCAGCCGCCAGAAGCACCCGCCCAACCGCCGAAACTCCTGCGCCACAACCACTCTCACATCCGCCGCAAGCGCCTACCCGGCGGCATCATCAACGAGTGTCACCAAGCTGCCTGACCTGCAGCGTTGAATTTTTGAGCGGCTCAACCTGGGTTGGCACCAAGAAAGCGTTCCAAGTCATCAAGCCACTAACAGCGCGGTGATCCGGACAACGCCATCCCCATGGGTACGACGCGCCTGCACGACGATCTCGCCCAGTTCACTGTCGACGACAACCTCGACCACATGCCGCGCCAGGTCGCCCACCGACAGTTCGTCGCCAGCAGGTGTTCCGTTCACGACCAGTCGCGCCTGCCCCGAAGTCCCCGCCCCCGCAACCGCTTCGACGACGACCTGGAAGCGGCCGGGCATGGCCGAAGTGCGGACCATCGCCGTCCAGTCCGGTGACTGGGTGCCCGGCCAGTCGTCCGTGCGCGCGGGTGAAAACGGTACCGGCAAAGGCTGCGGCTGCACGGACGCCACCGCGGCCACTGCCCGCGTGCCCTCCAGCAGCCGCAGTCGCCGCTGGATTTCCCGCAGTTGGGTGTGCAACGTGTCCGGACGATTCACCCTCGTCATGACGGCTCCAGGAAGGGGGCGACAGTGAGCTTGACCTGCTCCTGCCCGGCATCGTCCCCGGGGGTGACCTCCAGCCCGAGGATGCGAACCGTGACATCCAGCTGTTCTCCGGCGAAGAACGGGTCGTCGATGATGATGCGCGCGTCGTCGCCGACGGAATAGCTGCCCACCACCGGATCCAGGTCCGCGCGCACCATCAGCTCCGGCAATACGACCGGCCGTCTGCGGGCCGCCAGCTCGCCTTTCACGAACGCGGTGAGCATCGTGGTGTCGTCAGTGTCCGAAGGCGACGCCGCGGCTTCCAGTAAAGGCCAGCCCGCGCTGTAGGCACCTGTGTCCTCGGCGTAAGGCGAACCGCCTTGGGCCAGTACCCGGGTGGCCATGCTCGCGGCATCGCTCGGCCAGCTGAAATCGACGAGATTCGCACCGTACTCCCAGACGTACGGCGCCCCAGGCTGCCCCAATCGCGGATGGCCGATGCGCAGGAACCGCACCGGGTCCCCGTCCTCGCCGTACCGGACGTCGAGGGTGAAATCGAAACCGCCGTCCGCGTTCGCGAGGTCCCGCAGTGCGTCCATCACCGGCTTCAGGTCGGCCGCCGAGTAGCTGACCGTGCGCAGCACACCCGAGGAACTCGCCCCGGTGAACACGATGCCCAGGTCACCGGTGGGATGCGATTGGGCCAGATCGATCAGGCCACGGGCGATAGCGACCTGGTCGGTGCTGGTGAACGTCACGCTCTTGGTCAGGTCCGAGGGATCCAGCACAAGCCGGTGCTCGAAGTACGACAACAGGTCGGACGCTCCGAGTTCCAGGACGCCGTTGGCGCCGCTGTACCGACTGGTCCAGACGATTCCACCCCACAGCAGGTCGCCGTCGCGGTCGACGTAGACCACGGTGCGGCCCGGCTCGGTGAGCACCCGTGGCTCCCGCATCCGGATCTCCGGGTCGTCCACGCTCAACTGGGCGCGGAAACTCCCGGTGTCGTTGAGCTTCTTGTCGAAGGACACCCCGGAGAACGGCAGCTCGTCGAGGATCTCCCCGCTGCGCAGGTCCGCGATCAGATACGTGTATGTGCTGCCCATGATCAGTAGGTGGGGAAGGAGATGCCATCAAGGCATAGGTAACCGTTTTTTCCGGTGACGGCGTAAACGCCCTCGGACGTGATGTCCACGCGGCCTCCCGCTGTGGGAGCCCAGCCCACATCCGCGCAGGCCACTGCGAAGAGATGATGGGCGACCGGCTTGTAGCCGATCGGGAGCGTGAAGATCGGATGTTCGTACTTGGTTTCGATGACCCCACCCTTGACCAAACCCCGGAGCCTGACCCATCCGTCCTCGGTGATGGTGTACCCGGCGGGTGCGTAGTCGCCCCCGTAGTTGGACCATCCGCTCAGCAGGGGCGGAGCGTGCCAGGTGTCGACGCTGCCTCGTGGCGGGCGGTAGGGCCCCCAGACACCGCTCTTGCTCACCTCGATCACCCGCGTGTCCAGCCGGAAGATGATCATGCTGTCCTGCGGTTTCTTCGGCCGGTCGGCTTCGCCGCGCACCGGGATGATCCCGCTGAGGCCGGCGGTGAACTGGCGGGTGTCGTTGCGCGACGGCGCTCCCACGCTCGGGGGCGGGACAGTGATCTCGGCCAGCACGAGGGAAAGCGGGTTGGTCACGGTGGGCCGTGGCGGTGGGGTGCTCGCGCTGTTGTCCCCTGGGTAGACGCTGACCCGGAATCCGGGTTCGGCGTCGATCACCTCGGCCACGAC
>CBIMJO010000512.1:0-6879 GCA_966244135.1 uncultured Actinocrispum sp.
ACCGCCGACGGCACGTCCTGCGTCAGGTAGGTCAGCGTCTGCGGGCCGCCCGGGCTGTCCACTGTGGGGTGCGTGCGAATGCCAATAGCTTTGCGCACCCACACCGGTGTGACTGGCAATATTCGGACATCACCCTGCGTGTCAGGTCGCTTCGGTCGCTTGCTCCGTCGGGATGAGCGGCAGGATGGGTTTCCGAGGCTGCGGGATCACCGGCTGTACAACCTGTTGTACCGCAGGCTGGACGGCAGGCTCGCCGAGCGGGACGATCGGCAGCGGCCGGACCTTGCGCGGCACCACCGGCAGCGGCGTCGGCCGGACGATGTACGGACGGCCGGCGTGGATGCCGCACCAGACCTGTCCACAGAGGACACCCAGGCACATGGCCAGCGGGGCCAGCCAGCCGCCGGTGCTGCTGTGGATCAGGCCGCAGGCCAGCGCGCCGATGCCGGCGATGATGTAGCCCAGGCCCTGCACCATTCCGGACAGCGCGGTGGCCAGGTCAGGGCTTCCGCCGGACCGTTCGGAGATGGAACACAGCGCCATGGCGAGGCCACCCATACCGATTCCCAGGCCAACCGACCACAGCCAGGGCACGGAAGCGGGCGCCGCCATCAATCCCACTACGCCGATCGCGTTAGAGCTCGCTAACAAGATGACTACCAGTGACTGGTTTCGCCCGCGCTGCACCAGGAATGGGACCAGCCACATCATCGGCAGCCCCATCGCCATGCACAGCGCCAGGCAGAACCCGGCGGTGCCGGCCGAGACGCCCGCGTCCCGCAGGATGCCCGGCAGCCAGCCCATGATGAGGAACGTCAGGGTGGAGACGAGTCCGAAGTAGACGGTCAGGTTCCAGGACACCGCGCAGCGGAACAGCCTGGTCGGGCTCATCGCGCTGGCCTTGAAGACCATGCTGGAGCGGGCCGCGCCCTGCCACAGCCAGACCGTGACGAGCGCCAACAAGGCCCAGGAGCCGAGCGCGAACTTCCAGTTGGCCGCCTCCACCAGCGCGGGCGTCGCCAGCGCGCCGATCGTGCTTCCGCTGCCTAGAGCAAACGTATAGCTAGCACGGGTTCTCGACGACGCGGACTGCACCAGCACAGGTAAGACGGTGCCCACGACCGCGATGGCCAAGCACGCCAAGGCCGTTCCGGCAAGCAGGACCGAGGGTCCACCTTGCACTCTGACGACCAGCGACGCGCCGAGCATCAGCAGGGCCCAGGTGACCGCCTTGTGGATGCCCAGCCTGGACCGCAGCCAGGGGGTCACCCAGCCGCCGAAACCGCTGGCCCACAACGGAATCGCGACGAGCACCGCGCCGACGGCGGCGGTCATTCCCGGGGTGGCCGAGATGTCCTCGAGGGCGGCGCCGAGACTGGTGACAGCGGGCCTGAGGTTGAGTGCCAGCACGAACACGATCGCGATGCCGACCGGGCCGGTGGTGGCCGGAGCGCCTTGCTGTTTCATCCGCCTCCCCCTTTCTTTTGCCGTGGGGTGAGCCGACCGGGGGATCTTGTGGATCCCCGGTCGGTTTGAAAGGAAAAGAGGGTGCTTTCCTACGCCTCTGAAAGGCTCGAATCCGGATGGTGAAAGTGATGAAGCAATGGCGGTATCGATCTTGGGTAGCGCAGACTCTTCATGCGAGCCTCCCTCATGGCGCGCACAGCAGGCTCCCCGCGAACCGCACTGGCGACAACCGCCCTAAGCAAAAGGGTCGCTGCTGTACGGGGGCCGGTCAATCGCCCTTTTGGGCGTGTCGTAGGCTATGTCCATGTCGAACACCAGTTCTAAAGAAAGCTTTGAAGTGCTCGAACGTTCCTGGCCCGAACAAGACGCCACGGACGAACTGCGGCTGCTTGAAGAGTTCCTGACATTCCTGCGCATCACCGCGGTGAACAAGGTCGCCGGATTGGACCGGTCCAAAGCGGTTGCCACGCCATGGCCCACGTCTCCGCTGATGAGTCTTCTGGGCGTGATCCGGCACTTGACGGCGGTGGAACGGTGGTGGATCTCAAAAGTCGGCGGCGGCCTGGAGGTGCCGACGTTGTACTGGGATGACGACGAGCCGGACACCGATTTCAAGATCCCGCCGGAGGCCACGCCCGCGTCCGTGATCGCCGCATATCGTGCGGAATGGGCGGCGTCCAGCGACGCAATCTCCGGAATGAGCCCCGATGACAAGACGAAACTGAAGTTCCGGGGTGAGGACCGCACGATCCGCTGGATATTGACGCACGTGATCCAGGAGACCGCGCGGCACGTCGGGCACCTCGACGTGCTCCGGGAGTTCGCCGACGGTCAGCGGGGCGAATAATGGGCGGGTGATCATCACCGACGCGGACGCGCTGGCCTGGGCCTCGGACGACTACGGGCACCGCGTCCACCTGCGGCCGGCGGGTGTGCTGCGCCCCTCGTCGGCAGCGGACATCCGGGCCGCGCTGGCCGCGGGGCACCGGCTGCGGCCTCGTGGGCAGGGTCACTCGACCGCGGGGCAGGCGCAGGTATCCGGCGGCGTTGTGGTGGATATGAGAGGCTTGAACGCCATTGGACCGGTCCACGGGGATACCGTCACTGTGGGTGCTGGGGCACGGTGGAGTTCCATTTTGGCGGCAACTCTCGCCCAGGGATTGACACCGCCGGTCTTAACGGATTACCTGGAGCTTTCGGCCGGTGGAACTTTGTCGGCCGGGGGAATTGGCGGGGCGGCGCACCGGCACGGGCTTCAGGTGGACAACGTCCTGGAAATGGAAGTCCTTACCAATGACGCGTGCATCTGCACGTGCGGCCCGGGCGACGAACTGTTCGATCTCGTGCGCGGCGGCTGGGGCGAGCACGGCATCATCCTGAGCGCGCGTCTGCGGCTGATCCCGGCGCCCACCCACGCGCGCCGGTACGTGATCCCGTACCCGGATTTGGCACAATTCCTGGCCGACCAACGCGCGCTGATGACCTCCCGCCGGTTCTCGTACCTCGAGGGCCAGGCCAAGCCGGGGTGGAGCTACGAAATCGAGGCGGTGTCGTTCTACACCCCGCCGGCCGCGCCCGTTGAGTTGCCGCCCGGCCTGCCGCCGGCCACGGTCGAGGATCTGGGTTATTTCGACTTCCTCAACCGGGTCGCCGAGGGCGAGCGGTTGCTGCGCCAGATCGGCGACTGGGAGCGTCCACACCCCTGGGCCGACCTGATGCTGCCGGACGACGCCGCCGACGCTTTCCTGGGCGATCTGATGGCCGGTATGACCGTGCGGGATCTCGGCGAGTTCGGCGTGTTCCTGATCTACCCGTTCGACACCACATTGATCAACGCACCCACCCCCCACGTCCCGAGCACACCCACCGCATTCCTGGTGGCGCTGCTCCGCACGGCGCCCGACGGAGAAGGTGCCCTGGCCCACATGCTCGAACTGAATGACCGATTGCGGTCACAAACCCTTGCCGCCGGCGGCTCGGTCTACCAAGACTGGTGTCGGTAGTGCGCGGAGGTGGTACCCGATGGCTGTGAAGCGCCCGAACCCACTGTTGTGGCTGTGGTACGCGTTCGGCGGAAAACTCCCGGACACCTACCGGGAGTGGGTCCTGCACGACGCCACAACACCCACATGGCTGCTGCGGCACGTCATCCGCCGCCTGGTCTTCATGGCCCCGATCCTGGCCCTGCTGTACCTGTTCCTGGCGGTAATGCTCGACTTCGACACCACGATCGTCCTGCTCGCCCTGGGCCTGGGCATCTACGCGGGCATCTACTACAGCCTGATCTTCAGTACCCACAGCGTCGACAGCCGCGTGACCCGCCACGGTTACCCGGACGAGTACGCCAGCCAAGTCCGCAAAGCCATGAAACAAGCCGAACACGAAACCAAGCAGAACCGCTACCAGAACCGCTGGCGGGAAAGCTGAGTCGCCGTCTCTTGTGGACTCCCGATCGCGGGGCGCCTGCCGGGCTGGGGCGCGGTTCGGTTTGACATGGGTCCCGTCGGCAGGATGGGCTCGATGACCGACCCGGTGGGTGTAATGGTGGGGAACAGGGCTTCGGCTTACGCCAGGCGGAGTTTGGCTTCCTTGGGAAAGTGCCTCCGCGAAGCGTCACAGACCTCGCCTTCGTGTCCTCTTCCTCCGGTATGGCCTGGCGCTTGCGCAACCGCATCTGTCAAGCGGGGGCCCAAAACCCAAAGCAACACCCCGAAAAACCGGGCCCCCGCTTGACAGATGTGGTTCCCTCCGGGCAGGCCATACCGGAGGAAGAGGGCACGCCCCTCTCCTCTGGGTGGCGCTGCCCGTCCGGCGAGGACAAACCCCAACTAACAGCACAACCTAAGCAGCAGCCTCATCAGCAGCAGCATGAAGAGCGGCATGGTTGTGGTAGTCCCGAGAGTGAACGATCAACCCATCCCGCACCCGAATCACCAGAATATTCGGCGAAACAAAAGACCGCCCAGTAGCAGGAACAGTGATCGAGTAGTCGTACTCAGCGATCACAACCTCAGGATCATCTGTCTCCCGAACCACAGGATTGAGCAACTCCAACGTGAACGGCCGGGTAGGAGCGGAAGCGAACCGCTCAGCCAACTCGGCCCGACCGTTCACAGTGGACGGACCAGGAACGTTGAACGGATGCTCGATCACAACATCCTCCGCGTACAACGCGGCCAGCGAAGTCCAAGCTCGATCAGAGATCCCCTGCAGCAGAGCGGACACAACCTCACGCGGACGAACCCCAGACATACAACACCCTCCACTAAGAGGAACAACCATTCCGGATACCCCGACTATACGGAACCCCCATTCCGGTTGTCCAGTGCGGCGAGCGAGGACAGAATGAGCGCGACCAGCCCGTCGTGTCGGAGGTGTCACCATGAGTGAGCCCGCAACCGGTACTCCCGTCCACGTCCTGGATCCCAAGCGGGCTTGGGGGCTGGTCGTGCTGCGCGGCGTGATGGCGCTGCTGTTCGGTCTGTTCGCGCTCGCATGGCCGGGGATCACTGTGCTCGCGATGGCGCTGCTGTTCGGGATCTACGCGCTCGCGGACGGCATCGGGCTGCTCATGGACGGCTTCCGCTCCGAGGACAAGTCCAACCGGGGCATGCGGATCCTCGGGGGTGTGCTGGGCGTCCTGATCGGCCTCGTGGCGATCGTGTGGCCCGGGCTGACCATCACCGCGATCGGCATCCTGATCGGCGCGTGGGCGTTGGTCACCGGTATCGCCGAGATCGTGGCCGCCATCCGGCTGCGCAAGCAGATCGAGGGCGAGCTGATGCTGGGGCTGGCCGGGCTGCTGTCCGCCGTCTTCGGTGTGCTGGTGCTGCTGTGGCCCGCGCTGGGCCTGGTCACCATCGCTTCGATCCTGGGCATCTTCGCGCTCATCTACGGCGTTGTGCTGATCTTCCTGGGTGTTCGCCTGCGCAGCCTGTCCCGGAGCTGACCTCGAACCCCTAAGGTGTCAGGCGTGAACGACACAGGGGGTTGGTCCGCGCCGGACGAGGGCAGGCCGCAGGATCCAGTACCACCGCCGATGCCGCCGCCACAGCAGCCGTACTACCAGGCGCCGCCGAAGCCGGGCGTGATCCCGTTGCGCCCGTTGGGGGTCGGCGAGATCCTGGACGGCGCCATCACGACCATCCGCCGTTACCCCAAACAGATGCTGGGGCTCTCGGCGCTGGTGGCCGTGGTGTCCAACGTGCTCAGTGTCGGCACGCTGACGTTGCTGCGCACCCAGACCGGCTACCTGTCCTCGGACCTGCCGCCGAACGCCACCGACCTGGACGTCGCCTCGGACAACCTGCGGATCGCCCTGCTGGCCACCATCCCGGGCGCGGTGATCAACCTGTTCATCCAGGTGGTCCTGGCCGGCATGCTGACCATCGTGGTCGGCAAGGCCATCCTCGGCCAGTCGATCACCCTCGGCGAGGCGTGGCGGCAGGTGATCCCCCGGTTCTGGCCGCTGCTCGGCGCCAGCCTGCTCTACACGCTGATGATCATCGTCGGCACGGTGGCGCTGGTCATCCCGGCCGTCTGGCTCTACGTGCTGTTCAGCCTGACCAGCAACGCGCTGATCCTGGAGGGCGCCAAGGTCGGCCGCGCCTTCGGGCGGTCGCGTGAGCTGGTGAACCAGGCCTGGTGGCGCACGTTCGGGATCCTGCTGCTGGCGTCGCTGATCACGGGGATCCTGGCCTACATCGTGAGCATCCCGTTCACCCTGATCACCGGCGGGCTCGGCACGCCGACGATGAGCCTCGGCGCGACGATCCTGATCGTCACCATCGGCCAGATCATCGCCGACACCATCGTGCAGCCGTTCGTGTGCGGCGTGACCACGCTGGTCTACATCGACCGCCGGATCCGGCGGGAGGGCCTGGACATCCAATTGGCGCGGCAAGCGGCGGGATGAGCCAGATCCCGATCGAGGTCACCCCGGACGCCGCGCGCGACGCGGCGGCCCGGGAGTTGTCCGACCCCGCGTACGCGGCGGCCGAGCCGTCGTGGCTGGATCGTGCCATTCGCTGGGTGATCGAGCGGATCGGCGAACTGTTCGGCAAGATCGCCGTCGGCTTCCCCGGTGGTCTCGCCGGCCTGTTCGTCCTGCTCGTGGTGATCATCGCGGTCGTCATCGTGATCCGCCTGCGGGTAGGACCGTTGGCCCGCAACGCAAGCGCGGCCGTCTTCACCGGTAAGCGCCTCACCGCGGCAGATCACCGCCGGGCCGCCGAAGAAGCCGCGCAGCGAGGCGACTTCGCCGAAGCCGTCCGCGAACGGTTCCGCGCGATCGCCCGCGGCCTGGAAGAACGCGGCGTCCTGGACGAACGCTCCGGTCGCACGGTCGATGAGCTGGCGCGCGAAGCCGGAGCCCGCCTCCCGGACCACGCCACCGCCTTGCGAACGGCCGCA
>CBIMJO010000513.1:0-6868 GCA_966244135.1 uncultured Actinocrispum sp.
AGGCCTCGCCCAAACCGCCGCCGCCCAAGAAGACGGCGGCCGTCAAGGAGAAGGCCGCCGCTCCCCGGCAGCGGGCCGCGGCCGGCAAAAAGGCGGCCGGTTGAGCGTCAAGGTCCGTTGGGTGCTGGTAGCGCTGGTCCTGGTCGTGGCCGGTGCGATCGCGTTCTGGCCGAGACAGGACACCGCCCCTCAGGCCGCGCCCCAGACACCCGTGAAGACCTCGCTGCCCGCCTGCACCACCCACCCGGGACCCGGGCCATTCGACGACAAACTCACCGCCGTCTGCCTGGCCGACGGCGCCGGTGTGCCGGTCAAGCAAGCGTTTGCGGGACCCGCGCTGGTCAACGTGTGGGCGACCTGGTGCGGGCCCTGCCAGGACGAACTGCCGGTGCTGTCGCAGTACGCCGCCCAGCCGGGCGCGATCCCGGTCGTGACGCTGGCTGTCGACAGCGAGCAATCAACGGCTATCGCGATGCTCACAGACCTCAAGGTGAACCTGCCGAGCCTGTTTGACCGTGATGGATCTGTGCGACGCGCGTTGAAGGTGCCGGACTCGCTGCCGGCGTCCTACCTGATCGACGCGTCCGGTGAAGTCCATTTCGTGACTGATCCTCGTTTGTTCACGTCGGTCGAGGCCGTCCGCAAGGCGGTGGGCCGGTGACGTCGCAGTTCCACGGTCCGCTGGTGGACCCCACCGAAGTGCCGTCGTGGATGGCCAAGCTCGTCGAGGGCACCCGTGACCTGGACGTGGAGCCGTTCCGCCGGTTCGACCCGCCCGGACGCGTGCTCGCCAAGCACGCCGCGGTGCTGATACTGCTGGGCGAGGGCCCGAGCGGGCCCGATGTGCTGCTGCAGGTGCGGTCCGACGACCTCGGCAGCCATGCGGGCCAGGTGGCCTTCCCGGGCGGCAAGGCCGACGACACCGACGACGGCCCGATCGAGACCGCGTTGCGCGAGGCAGTCGAGGAGACCGGGGTGCTGCCGGAGGGCGTGCGCCCGGTCGCCGTTATGCCAGAACTGTATGTGTCCGTGTCCAAGTTCCTCGTCACACCGGTGATCGCGCACTGGCAGGAGTCCTCGCCGGTGCGCGCCGTCGACCCCAGGGAGACCGCCGCGGTCGCCCGCGTTCCCCTTGATCACCTCGCGGACCCGGCCAACCGGTTCATGGTCCGGCACCCGTCGGGGTTCACCGGACCGGCGTTCAGCGCGCCGGACATGCTCGTGTGGGGGTTCACGGCCGGCGTTCTGACCCTCGTGCTGGCCATCGGCGGGTGGGAACGGCCATGGGACACGACCGATGTGCGGGACCTTGACGTAGCGTGGCGGTCGAGCCGTCCGGAGGTGTGAGAGTTTGAACTGGGTCGACGTGCTGGTGCTGGCGCTCGTCGTGCTGGCCGCGATCTCCGGCGCGCGTCAGGGCGTGGTGATCGCGTTGCCCGCGCTGCTCGGCGTGTTCGCCGGGCTGGTGCTGGGCGCCATCATCGCCCCGCTGATCGTGCAGAACTTCACCAACTTCGCCACGCGGGCCGCGTTCTTCATCGCGATCGTGGTGTTCCTGGTGGCGCTGGGGGAGACGGCCGGTGTCTGGGTCGGCCGGACGCTGCGGCGCAAGATGAAGACGCCGAACCTCACGCCGATCGAGAGCATCCTGGGCGCGCTCGTGCAGGGCGTCGTGGTGTTCGTCGTCGCATGGATCATCGCGTTGCCGCTGACCAGCGTGCCGGGGCTGCCCGGGCTGGCGCAGGCGATCCGCGGCTCGGTGGTGCTGGGCGGCGTCAACGACATCATGCCGCCGGGTGCCGAGCGGCTGCCCGCGGGCGTGCAGAAGCTGCTCGACGACTCCGGTTTCCCGAACGTGGTCGGCCCGTTCTCCCAGACCCCGCTGACCAACACCGACCCGCCGGACCCGGCGCTGCAGGCCAGCCCGGTCGTGCAGCGGGTGCGCACCAGCGTGCTGAAGATCCACGCGCGCGCCCAGTCGTGCTCGCGCGCGTTGGAGGGCTCGGGCTTCGTGATCTCGCCACAGCGCGTGATGACCAACGCGCACGTCGTCGCGGGAACCGACCAGGTCACCGTGGAGACCGACAAGGGCCAACTGCCCGCGCGGGTCGTCTGGTACGACCCCGAGACGGACGTGGCGATCCTCGCGGTGCCCGACCTGACCGCCCGGCCGTTGCCGTTCGCGAGCCAGGACGGCCGCAACGGCGAGGACAGCATCGTGCTCGGCTACCCGCTGGACGGCCCGTACACCGCTTCGCCCGCGCGGATCCGTGAGCGGATCACGTTGCGCGGCCCGGACATCTACGACGCCAAGACCGTGCAGCGGGACGTGTTCACCGTGCGCGCTCTGGTGCGCAGCGGTAACTCCGGCGGGCCGCTGGTCGACTCGCAGGGCAACGTGCTCGGCGTCGTGTTCGGTGCGGCGGTGGACAGCGACGAGACCGGGTTCGTGCTGACCGCCAAGGAGGTCTCGGACGAGGTCCAGTCAGCGCCCGGACTGACCCGGCGTGTGGACACCGGGGCTTGCGCCGCCTGACAGCCAGTCGAGCAGGATCTGGTTGGTGGCGGCCGGTTGTTCCTCGTGCGGGTAGTGGCCCACGTTGTAGAGGACGTGCAGCGGGGCCTTGTCGTCGAGCCACCGGCCGGACTTCTCGGCGGTCGCCAGCAACATCGTGGGGTCGTCCGCGCCGTGCAGACGTAGTGACGGCACAGGCACGGGACGGTCTAGCGCCTCGGTGAACCGACGGCCCTCACTACGGACCTGGGAGCGCACGGCCCAGCGGTAGTACTCCAAGGCACTGTGGGCAACACCGTGCACGAGCATGGCCTCGCGGTAGCGCGAGACAGCCTTGGTGAAGTCGACACCGGCCGCCCATGCCTGCCCGGACTGCTGGCGCATCAAGTGGTCGACGGTGACGGCGTCGTCCCTGGTGAGCCAGCGTTCCGGGGCCAGCGGCAGCTGCCCGCGGAACAACGTGCCGAGCGCTTTGGCCTGGTTGTTGGGTTTGCGGCGGAGCAACGTGCGACGGATCTGACGGCGCAGGGCCAGCGGGTGCGGCGCGGACACGGCGGCGATGGAGTGCACAAGGCGCGGGTGCATGGCGGCGACCGTCCACGCCAGCAGGCCGCCCCAGCCGTGCCCGACGATGTGCGCCTTCCGTTCCCCCAACGCCTTCACCAGACCGCCCGCGTCGCCCGCGAGCGTCCACGCGTCGTAGCCGCGCGGCGGTTTGTCGGAGTCGCCGTAGCCACGCAGGTCGACGGCGACAGCGCGGTACCCGGCGTCGCTCAACGCGGTGAGCTGGTGCCGCCAGGTCCACCAGAACTGCCCGAACCCGTGCAGGAACAGCACGAGCGGGCCTTCACCCGTCTCGGCGATGTGCAGGCGGATGCCGTTGGCGTGGACATCCCGGTGCGCCCACGGCCCGTCGATGCGGACAGTAGACGGATCAGTTGTTCTCGTCGCCATCACGTTTGAACGCCGCGGCCGTGTCGCGCACGGTGCTGATCGTGCGCTTCGGGCCCTTGATCCCGCGGACCTTCTTGTAGCCGAGGAACCCGAACAGCCCGGCGAACAGCAGCATCCCGAAGAACACGATGCCGTACGAGACCGACCGCAGCAGGCCGAAGTCGGCGAGCATCTCGGCGATCGCGATGAAGAAGAAGAACAGGCTGAACATCACGACCGTCAGCGCGATCACGAAGAACACGCTGCCGCGCACACCCCGTTTGACGTCGCGGGCGATCTCCAGTCTGGCCAGCTCGATCTCGGCGCGCACCAGGGTCGACAGGTGGGTGGTCGCGTCCTTGACCAACGCGCCGATCGACTGGTCGCCGGGCGGCAGGCCGGGCTTGTCCTCGGTCAGCGGTATCTCTGGGACGTTTTGCTGCGCACTCGTCACCGGGTCATCGTGCCACGTGCGGGTCCGTCACACCCGCCGTGCCCGGCTGCGTCGCACCAACATTCCGGCGGCCAGCAGGCTCGCGACCGCGCTCGCCAGCAGAACAGCGGCTTTCGCGCGGTCGGCGGCGGGCCCGTCGAGGGCCTGATCGGCGATCAGCAGGCTGACGGTGAACCCGACGCCGCCGAGCATCGAGATGGCGGCCATGTCCCGCCAGCCCATGCCGGTGGGCATGGTCGCGAGCCGGAACCTGACCGCGGCGAAGGTGCTGCCGAAGATCCCGATCAGCTTGCCGACCAGCAGGCCGGCGATCACTGCCAGCGCGACCCGGTCGTCGATCATCTGGGTGAGCGCGTCCGGCGACACCGGAACACCCGCCGCGAACAGCGCGAACACCGGCACGGCGAGCCCAGCGGACCACGGCTGGAGCCGGTGTTCGAGGCGGATCGCCGGGGCCTCCCGCTCGTACGGGTCCTTCTTGACGCGCGTCAGCAACCCGAGCGCGACGCCCGCGATGGTGGCGTGCACACCTGACTGGTGCACCGCGACCCACGTGGCCACCGCGATTGGGACGTAGAGCCACGCGGTCTGGACCCGTTTGTGCTGCAGGTATGCGTAGAGCGCCAGCAGCGCGACGGCGGCGGCCGCGGCGATGAAGTTGAAACCGGTGGTGAACAGCACGCCGATGATCACGATCGCGCCCAGGTCGTCGACGACCGCGAGGCTGAGCAGGAACACGCGGGCGCTGCTGGGCAGGCCGGACGCGGTGATCGCCAGCACGCCGAGCGCGAACGCGATGTCCGTCGCGGCCGGGATCGCCCACGCCTCCGCCATCCCGGGCGCGCCACCGCCGACCGCGATGGCTAGTCCAATTGGCACGATCATCCCGCCGAGAGCGGCGATCACCGGCAGGATCGCGGCCTTGAAAGTGGACAGCTCGCCGATGACCAGCTCGCGCTTGAGCTCCAGCCCGGCGACGAAGAAGAACAGCGCCAGCAGCCCGTCCTTCGCCCAGTCCTCAATGGACAGGCTGAGGTGGAGCGCGGAAGGTCCGATGTGGACATCCCGGATCGCTTGGTACGCACCGCGCCACGGCGAGTTCGCCCACGCCAGGGCAACGACGGTGGCCCCGAGCAGGATCATCCCGCCCACGGTCTCGGTCCGGAGAAAACGAGCGAACTCAGCTGGTCGTCGGCTCACAGCACCCCTCTGGTCGGATAACACAAGATCATCTCGCCGACCAGACTTCCCGGCACACCTATACGTGATCCTAACGCACCCAACACTCACCCTGTGGATAACTCCACCCTGTGGATAACCCCGTCGCCGTCGCCCCTCCTTGTCCGACCCCCTCCGTAATTTGGGAAACGGGGGGCCCAAAATCGGATCGGGCTGCCGGGGTGTTGGGGATGACTGCGAGGCGGCCTATGCGCGCACGGTGTTGAGGGGCGGCGAGGTCTGTGTGCAGATGGCGGTGGGCGTGAGGTGAAGACCCTGACCGGACGCACTGCCTTCAGAGGGCTTGTGCGCTACAAGGGTCAGGCGATGGGTTCGGGGAGGCGGCGGACCTCGTAGTCCGTGGTGATCGTGCGGCCCGTGCTCGGATCGGCCAGTTCGACGCGCCAGGCGTCGGCGAACTGGTTCACGCCGCGGCGCATCGGCAGCGTGCCGGACATCAGCACCGTGCCGGGCGCGTACAGGTTCTTCGCGTGCAGCAGGTCCAGCCAGTACTTCGGCGGCTGCAGATCACCGCAGGTGCCGTTCTGGATCTCGGCCCAGTCACCATCGTGCCGGACCCAGGCGGAGAGCGTGAGGCTGTCCATGCGCTCGGCGACGTCCTCGAACCGCCACGCCTGACGGCTCAGCACGTTCGGCGCGACCTGCTTGCTCCAGCCGACCCCATGCACTTCGAGGCTGCGGTCGGTGTGGTCGCTGGCGACGGTGAGCAGCAGGTCGTCGCGGGTGATGATCAGGGCCCACTCGGCCTCGCCGGAGGTCCGGTCGTTCTGCACCGGCACCTCGCTGGCCTGCATGGCCAGGTAGGGCGCGACGGGGTACAGGCAGGGCGTCACGGCCGGAGCCGGAATGCCCAAGGCGGCCAGTTCGGCGACGTGTGCGGCGACGACCTCCGCGCTGCGACCGGAGAAGCCCGCGTTGAGCACCGACCGGACCTCGACGGTGGCACGCTGGCCGTCGGGCAGGCTGAACTGCAGCACGAACACCTCCGTCATGCATGTCGTATACGCCTTGTATACATAAGATATGCAGGGAAGCGCGGACAGATGAAGATGATGCTCACCTCAGTCGGCCAGCGGTCGCTGCGGTGAGACGGCCTGCCCGGCGCCTCCGGACTGGTAACGAGGCACGTTGCCGGCGGTTCCGGGCCGCCACGGGTGAATTTCTGGTCCGTTCGTTGGTATAGCGGCGTTTCCGATCGTGCAACGCGAATTCATGCGTTGTTCACAGGTTTCCCGCTGACATCTGTCACCCGAGCTGAACCCGCAGTGTCGACTTCAGATGGTCCTCAATGGCCTGCGCCGCGCCGGCGAAGTCGCACCCCACCAACGCGTTCAGGATCCGGGCGTGCTCGTCGAGCACCGCCTCCTGCCGGTCGGGGTTGCGGGCCAGCGCGATCATCCCCGCGGTCGCCTGGCGGTCGCGCAGGCCCTCGTACATGCGGGTGAGGATGTCGTTGCCGTTGGACCGCACCAGTGTCGTGTGGAACCGCATGTCCAGCTCGATGAACTCGCGGTGCTTGGACTTGCGGCGCAACAGGTTCTGCGTGGCCAGCACGTCCCGCATCTCGTCCACAGTGGACTGGAAGTCGAGGATGCGGAACACCGAGTGCTTCTCGATCATCGTGCGGACCGCGACCAGGTCGGTCAGCTCCCGGTTGGACATCGGCGCGATGTACGCGCCGCGCTGGGGCACCAGCTGGAGCAGGTCCTGCGCGGCGAGCATCAGCA
>CBIMJO010000514.1:0-6867 GCA_966244135.1 uncultured Actinocrispum sp.
GACATCGCCCACGCCGTCGGGGCCGAGCACGACCTCGACCGCGTCCTCGAGCTCGTCGTCAAGCGCGGCCGCGCGCTCGTGGGTGCGCGGACGCTCACGATCTCGCTGCTGAAGGGCGACGAGTTCTTCCTGCCGCGGCTGGAGGACGCGATGCGCCGGCTGACCACGCGGTACGAGCCCAGACCGATCGACGAGCGGCCGATCGACCTGCGGATCACCACGACGCTGCTGCGCGGCATGACCCGCACGACGATGGACGCGCTGGGCCAGCGGCTGACCCAGAACATCCACCAGGGCACGTTCCGGTTCCACCGCCGCAGCGCCGAGGACGATCACTTCCAGTCGCCCGAGGGCGGCCTGCCCAAGGACCTGACGCACCAGCTCGCGCTGGCCGCGCGCTCGTCCGCGTCGTTCCCGGTGGCGTTCGAGCCGTCGTACGTCCCGGTGGGCCAGGACTCCCGGATGGGCGACGTGCCGTCGTGGTCCGAGGACGGGTTCGACCGGTCCCAGTTCGCCGTCGACGGCGGCGTGCTGGTGAACACGCCGACCCGCGAGGCGCTGGCGGCGATCGACCATATGCCCGCCGAGGGGCCGACGCGGCGGGTGATGCTGCTGGTGTTCCCGCACGCCACCGCGGCGGGCCCGGAGCCGGCCGCGCAGAAGCGGTCCGACCAGCCGAGCGTGCTGGACACCGTGCGGGCGATCATGCGGGCGCAGTCCAGCCAGAGCAACCGCACGTTCGTCGACGAGATCCAGAAGTACAACCAGGGCGCGGCGGCCCGCCGGGGCGGCCGGGCGGCGCTGCTCAAGAGCCTGATGTCCGGCAAGGACCCGGCGGTCGACCAGCTCTACCGGCTGTCCGGCGTGCTGCACCGGCACTACACCGACATCCGGCTGCGCCGGGCCGCCCGCAAGCTGGCCGAGCGCCAGGTGATCGCGCGCGCCCGGCGGCACCAGGACGAGGACACCTCGTCCGAGGCGTGGTCGTTCGAGCGGATCCGGGAAGCGGTCGAGCTGGCCCACCAGGCCTGGCTGGACGCCAACGGGTCCCTGCCGTATGTGCCGAAACAGTCGCCGCCGCAAGGGATCGGCACGCTGGCCGAGCCGGGCAGCCGGGGCTGGCCGTGGGACATCTCCAACGGTGAGCGGCTCGCGGCGTCCGCTTTGGACATGCTCAAGCGCGTGGTCTGGGCGATGCCCAAGAACGAGCACCTCGCCGACATCTACGCGGCCCGCAAGTCCGTGCACCAGGCCCGGGCGGCGTTGCGTGAGCTGCGCGAGACCATGCACAACCAGTGGGAGGCCGAGCCGGTCGAGTCGCCGGACAACGAGTGCTGGCGCCAGCGGCTGATCGCCTACAACAAGGAGATGACCGGCGAGAGGGGCGACATCGTCCGCGGTCACGTGCTGGACATCGCGCGGGCGTTCGACGTTGGCGCGGCAGTACTCCGGGACGCCGACGAGTCCATGATGGACCGTGACGCGACGCTGCGGGCATGGCAGAAGCTCGTCGAGCTGAGTTCCACGGATGACGACGCACAGCTTCCGGCGCCCTACCGCTCGCTGTCCCGGTTGCTGGCGTTGGAACTGGCCACGACGTGTCTCGCGGACGACTCGGAATCGCCCGAGGAACAACTCGTCGAGCTGGCCCAGATCAGCCTGCAGACCGAGAACGCGTTCGCCCGCTACAGCGTCAACCCGGACGACAAGGCCGGCGGGTACTCGCTTTCGCGGTTCTCCGGGTTCCTCAAGCGTTCCTGGCGGGCCAACGACTGGATCTGGGGCCGGATGGACGCGGCCAGCATGCTCTGCCGGGTCCTGCTCGACCCGGCGCGGATCCGCCGCGCCGCCGACCTCGCCGGTGAGCTGCCCGCTCCCGGCGACGAAGAGGCCGCGACCGCGTTGGCCAGAGGCGTTGTCGACTCGCTGGTGACTGTCCTTTTTGGATGCGACCCGGCGGATGACTCCATCCAGACCGCGCGTGCCCTGGCTGTGGGTGAACTGATCCACGCCTATGTCACCAAGCCCGGCTCGGCGCTGCCCGCGACCTGTCCGCATCTCGCCGAGCTGGTGGCGTGGTCGCTGCACATCCAGATCATCCTGGAGGAGCTGCCGGAGCTGCGGCGCGCGATCCTCGCGGACAGTGTGGACGGTGCGAGCACGCGGTCGAACAGCGAACGGTTCGTCCGGCAGTACGACGCCCTGATCGACGAGATCGAGCGCCTGCCCGCGGGGCAACCGCTCGACAAGGAGACCGTCGACCTCGGCCTGCGCGCGCTGGAAGCCTTTGACCGCGCCGGAGTCGGCCGCGAGCCGATGGGCGAGGAGGCCGCCAGCGACCAGATGATCCGGACCGTGGCCAGCGCCGCCGCCACCGCGATCACCGTCGCGGACAGCGACCGGCTCGGAGTCAAGGCCGCGCGCCCGGTCACACGTTCGTTGCGTGGCTTGGTGTTGCTGCCCTACTGGACGATCCTCGGGCTGACCCGTGGCGGCCAGCTGGCCCGGTTCCTCGGGCAGTTCGGGCTTGCCGCGGGTGGGTTGCTGGGTGTGCTGGCGGCGGTGGGCGCTCTGCCGGACTGGGCCGAGGCGCCGGGCGCGGCCATCGGCGGTGGCACGGTCCTGGCAGCTTTCGGTTACAGCGCTTTGCGGACTGGGAGCATGCTGCATGGTTTGGTGCTGCTCTCCCCTGGGGTCACCATGGTGACTTACGGGATTTCCGAGGTGCAGGCGAAAACCGCGGACTCCGGCACGACCGGCCGTGGTCTGGCCGGGCTGGTGGGCATCGCCTTGTTCGTGGCCGCATTGTTGTTCCTGGGCAGTCTTCCGGGGACGACGTTGACCCCGATGGGCAGTGTCGGCAAGTGGAGCCGGGCCTTCCCGGTCTGGTTGCGGACGCTGCACTGGGTCGGCCCGGTGATCGGGGCGCTGATCGTCGGCGCGTCTCTGGCGGTCGCGTTGACCGGTGTGCTGAGCTTCTTCAACAGCAACCAGGTGCTGCTGCTGTTCATGGCCGGGGCGATTGTCGCCGGGTCGGGTGTGGTCAGCTACTTCGCCGGGCGCACGCTGCGGTTGTGGCAGGTCATGCCGGACGGCAAGAAGTGGCACGATCCCGCGACGCAGAATCCGGCGGCCGCCGCCGCGACCTGGGCTGTGGTGTACGGCGCTTGCTATGTGCTGATCGCCGTGGCCTTGTCGTTCGCCGCGCCGGAGACGCCGTTCTCCGGGGTGTGGTGGTCGGCGGCGCCTTGGTGGGCTCGGGCGGCCATGGCCACGGCTTTGACGTTCGCCACCATCCTGTTGCTGATCGTGCCCTGGTACGTGCCGTGGCGGGCGCGGGCGGCGCTGCGCCGCCGGTTGCTGACCGAGGCCGGGCCCGCGATCTACAAGGAGCACGACCTCCACGCGGTCACCGCGAAACTGTGCGAGCGCTTGGAAACCCACGGCCTGGTCTGCCGGTGGCTGGCGCACCGGCCGAGCGAGGCGCACATCATCAAGCTGACCAAGGCGGGCACCAAGGTCGCCGTGCTGATCCGGGTCAAGCTGACCAAGGGCGGCGTCCCGGTCCGGTCGTTATCCGAGAAGCCCGCCTCGCGTCCACAGTGGAACGGCTAGGCCGAAGGTACTGGCACCATCGCCGCTTGCCGTGGGGCCCTGGTTCCTGCCAGGGTTCTGCGGCATGCGAGTTCTCCCGTCGTCCCGGCGCGCCCGGAAGTGGACCATCATCGCCCTGGTCGTCGTCGTTGTGCTCGTCGGCGGGGCGTATGGCCTGTTCGAGGTGAGCCGCTCCCGGAGCTTCCAGTTCTTCGGCGGTCTGACCGACCGGGTGGAGACCTCGGAGAAGGTCGTGGCGCTGACGTTCGACGACGGCCCGGATCCCGCCGGGACGCAGCCGGTGCTGGACATGCTGGCGCGCAACGATGTGCACGCCACGTTCTACCTGATCGGCCGGGACCTGGCGGCGCATCCCGAGCTGGGCAGGGCGATCGCGGACGCCGGGCACGAGCTGGGCAACCACTCGTTCTCGCACGAGCGGATGGTGCTGGTGACACCGAGCTGGGTGGCGTCCGAGGTGGAGCGCACCGACGCCCTGATCCGGGCGACCGGCTACCAGGGCGAGATCACCTTCCGCCCGCCCAACGGCAAGAAGCTGTTCGCCCTGCCCTACTACCTGGACAAGCACAACCGGAAGACGATCACGTGGGATGTCGAGCCGGACTCGACGTTGCCTTCGGGCACTGCTCCGGAGCTTGTGGACGACGCACTCGCGCATGTCCGGCCGGGCTCGATCATCCTGTTGCACGCCATGTACGCCTCGCGCGCCGAGACCCGCAAGGCCATTGAGCCGCTGATTTCCCGGTTGCGGGAGCAGGGCTATCGATTTGTGACGGTGTCTTCTTTGTTGTCGCTCAAGGGCAAGTGAGCCTGGACCCGCCAGTGTCTGCCGTGGACGCCTGCTGTGAAGGTGCCGCCGCTTTGGGCCACTTGGCTTTTCAGGCTGGTCAGGCCGAAGCCGTGGGGAGCCTGGGGACCGCAGTGGATGTTGCTGATCCGGACGCGCACTTGCCTGCCGGTGACCCGGATCTCGAGGCGGGCGTGGGCTTGGGGCCCGGCGTGGCGCAGGACGTTCGTCGCGGCACCCGCGCACAGCCACGTCCGCACCGCCGGATACGGCGAACTCGGCGCACTGAAGAGGCCGATGAGTACCGGCACGTACCCGATGTTCCGGATCCGAACTGGCCGCCGCTGTTCATGGTGTGCACTCTGGACTTACCGTCGTGTCTCCCGCCGCCTCATCGGCGTTGCAGGCACCCGCTCAGGCCGAGTTGACACCGAGGGAGGCCGAGGTGCTGGCGATGCTGGGCGACGGAGTGTCCAATAAGGACATCTCCGCCGCCCCCGGGCTGGCGGAGCGGACCGTCAAGGTGCACGTTGGTCACGTGCTCGCCAAACTCGGTGTCCGCTCCCGCACCCAGGCTGCCCTGCTGGCCCGCTGAGATCCGGGCGCGACCTCACGCCAGCCCGTTGTCCCATTGCTGTTCCTTGTTCCCGGTACACCGCCACTGGATCGCCCCGGCTCCGGCGTCCGGGGAGCCTCCGCCGATGGCCAGGCACATATGGGTGCTGTAGTTCACGATGGTGTCGGGTCCCCCCGAGACATCGGGCCGCGACCAGAACTGTTCGTGTTTCAAGTTGTCACACGGTCGCTGGACGACAGGCGCACCCTCCGCGGCACCGACGGTCAGGCACATGTTGGTCGCGGCGTTCCGGAACTGGACCCAGTCCAGGTCCTCCCGGTAGAACCAGCGCTGTTCGTCCGTACCGCTTTCCCACCACTGGATCGCCTGAAGACCGGCAATCCTGTCGCCATGAGGTATCGCCAGGTCCAGCCCGCTGTTGCGGTTCACCAACGACCGCTTGACAACGGTGGCCGCGGACGCGGCGGGTGCTGCCGCGAACACCGATCCCACGACCAGCGCCGACGCGATGACCTTCCGAATGAGCCGTTTCACAGTGCCTGTCCCTTTCAGTACCGGATCCCCGGTGCAGGCTCTCATCTCGTACCTTGTGAAATTCTTGTGGCGCAGCGCGAGAGGCTCACCGAACCGTGCCCGTCATGCGCGAAGGCCTCGCCTGGCGGACCGGGCGAGGCCTTGCGTGGTGGGGGTGTTCGGGTGTCAGAACTGGAGGTTGGCCAGGTAGTTGTAGCCGACCCGGGCGAACTCGATCGCGTCGGTGGGCTGGTCGTGCTCGATGATGTACTCCTGGATGCCCTCGTGCCAGGTGCGGCGGAAGATCTCGGCGAAGTCGATGTCGCCCTGGCCGGGGTTCACCATGGTGCCGTCGAGCTTCCGGTCCTTCACGTGGTACTGCTGGACCCGGCCGTAGGTCCGGTAGACCTCCTTGACCGGGTCCGCCCCACCGTTGACGACCCAGAACAGGTCGTCCTCCAGGTGCACGTTCAGCCCGGTCGTGTTGGCGGTCAGCACGTCGTAGGGCCGCTGGTTCTGCAGGGTGTGGAACTCCTGGTCGTGGTTGTGGTAGCCCAGGTGCAGGCCCGCCTTGCGGACGGCGATGCCCGCCGTCTCCAGGCGGCCCGCGAAGGACTTCCACTCCGCGATCGTGCCGAAGTTCGAGTACGGGTGCACGATCCGGGTGTTGCCCAGGATCTTCGCGTCGTCGATCACCTTGTTGATGTCCGCCCCGTCGATGCCGACGTGGGTGGAGGACGCGGTGAGGTGGTTGCGGTCCAAAATGGACTTGAACTCGGTGGCGCTGTACCCGTAGGTGCCGGCCAGCTCGACCTTGCGGAAACCGATGTCCGCGAGCTTCGACAGGGTGCCCGGGGCGTCGGCCTGCAGCAGGTTGCGCAGGGAGTACAGCTGGACACTGATGGACTCTCGTGGAATGCGCAGCCGGCCCCGGTCAGCGTTCGCGGTGCCCGGTAACGCCGTGACCGCCAGACCAGCGGCGGCCGTTCCCCTGAGCATGGCTCTTCTGGACATTCCCATGTGGCGGATCCCTTCAGGACTTCTTCGTGCTGAACGCCGCGTCGAACGCCGCGGCGGGCGGATCAAACGCGAGCCCCCTGACGAACTTCACTGCCTCCTCGGCTCCGCGGAGCCGGTCCATGCCGGCGTCCTCCCACTCCACCGAGATCGGCCCGGTGTACTTGATCGCGTTCAACGCGCGGAACGACTCCTCCCACGGCACGTCCCCGTGCCCGGTGGACACGAAGTCCCAGCCACGCCGCGGGTCGGCCCACGCGAGGTGCGAGCCCAGGCGGCCGTTGCGCCCGTCGAAGCGCTTCTTGGTGTCCTTGCAGTCGACGTGGTAGATCCGGTCGGCGAAGTCGGTGATGAACGC
>CBIMJO010000515.1:0-6865 GCA_966244135.1 uncultured Actinocrispum sp.
GGCCACCGTCCTGATGCCGTGCAACAGCTGTGCAGGTGGCGCGTCCTTGAGCAGGAACCCGCTCGCTCCGGCACGCAACGCCTGATAGACGTACTCGTCGAGGTTGAACGTCGTCACCACGAGCACCTTGACCGGGTCGGCGACCCCGGCGCCGGCGAGCAATCGGGTCGCTTCGATGCCGTCGAGCACCGGCATCCGCACGTCCATCACGACCACGTCCGGTCGCAACCGGCGGGCGAGGCCGACCGAGGTCTGCCCGTCACCGCACTCGCCCACGACCTCAAGATCGGGCTGCGCGTCGACAATGGTGGCGAACCCGGTCCGGATCAGGACCTGGTCGTCACAGACCAACACCCGCACCGGCGCCGTCACGACCGGACACCCGCCGGGATACGGGCCCGCACGACGAAACCGCCGCCGTCACTGGGGCCGGAGCTGAACTCGCCACCGAGCACGTCGACCCGTTCCCGCAGCCCGGCCAGACCGCGTCCGCCGCCACCAGGAGACACCGCGGGCGAATCCGGGCGCTCGGTGCCGACCTCGACGGTGATCTCGTGGTCACCGTGGTGCACGTGGACGGTGGTCCGGCTGCCGTGGGCGTACTTGAGCGCGTTCGTCAGTGCCTCCTGCACGACCCGGTAGGTCGCAGCCCCGGCACTACCGCTCGCCCGCACCGGCCCGCCCTCCTCGGTGAACTCGACCGGCTGCCCGGCCAAGCGGGTCCGCTCCACCAGGTCACGCAGCTCACCCACGGACGGCGGCTCGATGCCGTGGTCGGGGTTGAGCAGATCCAGCAGGTCCCGCAGGTCGGTGATCGCGCGCCGGCCGGTCTCGGTGACGGCCGTCAGGGTCTCGTCCAGGCGTTGCGGCGAGCCGGTCAGGTAACGGGCCGCTTCCGCCTGCACCACCATCGCCGTCACATGGTGGGTCACCACGTCGTGCAGCTCGCGGGCGATGCGAGTGCGTTCCGTGGCGCGGGTGGTCTCGGCGACGTGCCGGCGGCGTTCGGCCTCGGCCGCGCGCGACAGCCGCAGCCACGACCCGATTCCCCAGGCGAGGGCCAGGCCGAGGTAGAACGTCACGAACTCCGCCAGACCCGCATGAGACCCGTACACCTGCAACGCGACAGCCAGCGGCACATACGCCGCCGTGGCCACGACCGCGGTGGTGCGCCGGTGGTGATCCAGATGGGCGCCCGCGCTCAGCAACGCGACGGGCAGGGCGCTGCCCGCGACCGTGTGATAGCCGCGGAGCTGGTCGACGGCGAACCCGATCGACGCCAGCACCAGACACACCACGGGCCATCGGCGACGCACGCTCAGCGGCAGGCATTCGAGCGCCACCACCGCGAGGGCCAGCGCGTCCATCGGGCGGGTCGGCAGGCCGCCGACCTGAGTCCCGTAGCTGTCGACGCCAGGCACCAGCGCGAGACCGGTGAGCACCAACGCGAACGGGGCATCCCGGACCGTGACGTCCCACCGCCGCCACCGGTCCCGCAGCCGCCGCAGGTCGATCACGCAGGGCAGCGTAGCGGCGCGCCACCTGTGCGTCGTTTGTCCCCCATGCGAGCTACCCGCGGATGTCCACCGCGTGGTGACCCGCGCGGGCCGCCGGCTCCCTAGGTTCGGCGCAACCGCGGCGCTCCCGCCGCGGACATCGAACCTTCCCGGGAGAAGAAATCTTGTTCCGCACTGCCAGGACCTCTGCCGTGATCGCGCTGTGCTGCACCATGGCCGCGGGCCTGCTCGCCGGCTGCGACGAGGCCGATGAGCCGGACGAGGACGCAGCCGCCCCGCCGGCCACCACGAGCCGGGCCGCTGAGCCTCCGCTGACCGGCACCACGAAGATCACCGTCGAGGGCCGGTCGGTGAACGTGTCCTGCTCGGGCCAACCCCGCCCCGATCGGCCCGTCGTGGTCCTGCTGGCCGGCCTGGGCGACGGGCTGGACAAACTCGCCGGCCTGCAGCAGACCCTGAGCGCCAAGGACCGAGTCTGCTCCTACGACCGGCTCGGCGAAGGCGCCAGCGACCAGCCGGACGGTCCGCAGAGTTTCGCCGGCAGCGGCACGATCCTGACCGGCGTGCTCGCCCAGGTGGCCAAAGACGCCCCGGTCGTGCTGGCCGGGCACTCGCTCGGCGGGTTGATCGCCGCCAGGTACACCCCCGAGCACAAGGACAAGGTCAAAGGCCTGGTTCTGCTGGACGCCACCCCACCGACCACAGTCGCCGACACGACCAAGCTCCTGCCCGAGAAAGCCACCGGCCCGGCGGCCGAACTGCGCGCGCAGAGCCTCGCGATCTTCCACGGCGAGAACCCGGAAAAGCTCGTCATCACCGACGGGGACGTCCGGTCCGCGGGCAGCATCCCGGTGGAAGTCGTCCAGCACGGCCAGCCGTACCTCGCCGCCATCCCCGACTACGGGGCCGCCCTGGAGCAGGCATGGGCCGACGGGCAACGCAAATGGCTGGGGCTGTCCAGCCGCAGCGCCGCGAGCACAGCCGCCACCAGCGGCCACTACATCTACGTCGACCAGCCCGATGTGGCGGTGCAGGCCATCCAGCGCGTCATCGCCGGAGCCTAGGGCCGGGTTCGGCGCACGCCGTGGACGTGTAGCCGGGAATCAGGCCGACTGGCCGGATTCCCGGCCCTGACACCTTCGAGTGGTTCTCGCGCCGGTTCGCTCAATCCCGGCGCCTGGATGTCGATGATCTTGAATCGCCCGGGTGTCGAGAGGATGTTGATGACGCGGACTGTGCTCGATGTGCCGTACCGCGACGGGGTCTCGACGGGGAGCCATCGGATGGCGGTCCCGCACGGGTTGCGGGAAGAGGAGCTGATCGCCGCCACCGCCACCTTCCTGGCCCGCGCGACCGGCGTCCCCGATGGGGTGGTGGGCCTGCTGCGGCCGGGGTCGTGGGTGGTCGCGATCGGGTCGGAGGACTTCGCCGAGTGGGTGAACGGCACGCTGAGAGCCGACCCCGCGCGTGGCCTGTCGGTGGTGTTCGAACTGCAGGCCGACCTGAGCCAGCGCGCCCCCGCGATCCCGGGCGCGGTGCTGCTGGTCCGTGTCAGCTCCAGTGGCCACTGCGAATGGCACGTCGCCCTGCCCGCCGAGGCCGCGATCGCGCTGCACGAGGAGTTCGGCGCGTTCCTCGACGAGATCGGCGGCCGCTGCGTCCACCAGATCATCGCCGCCCGGGCCGGCACCCGGCCGGACGCGCCCGCGGTGGCCGGCGCCGACGGCACGATCACCTTCGACCACCTCCACGACCGCACCACCCGCCTGGCCGGCGCGCTGGAGAGACACGGCATCGGCCCCGGCGACCACGTCGGCATCCTGCTGCCCAGAACCACCGACCTGGTGGTGGCCGCGCTCGCGGTGATGAGAACCGGCGCGGCCTGGATGCCGCTCACGCCCACCCGCGTCTGGGACCTCACCAGACAGGCCAAACTCGTCCTCACCGACTCGCGGCTGACCAGACACGTCCACGGCGTGCCCCGCGTGAAGATGGACCGGCTCCGGCTGGCCACCGTCAGCCCGGGAACCGACCACGCCTGGCTCTCCCTGCCCGCCACGGCCGAGAAAACCCACCAGCACTTCGTCGACGGCCTCGCCGACGACGAGGTGTTCGGGCCGCTGACGCTGGGGGAGACCGCGCACCTGCTGCCGCTGGAAGTGCGCCGCGCTGGGTGACCGACCCTGCACACAGGGTTGCCGATCTTGGGTGTTAGGTTGCCGCGGTGCAGTCGAAAACCCGCACCATCGGCCGGGACGGCCCGTCGTTCATCGAGGTCGCGCGCCGCGCCCAGATCGTGGAGTGCGCGATCGACACCATCGCGGCCCTCGGCTACGCGCAGGCGTCACTGCACCAGATCGCCGACCGGGCCGGCATCTCCAAGAGCGTGATCTCGTATCACTTCGCCGGCAAGGACGAACTCATCCAGCAGGTGATCGAGGACGTCAGCGCCGCCGGTGCGGCCGCGATGTGGCCGCGTGTGCAGGCCGAGACCACCTCCGCGGGCATGTTGCGCGCCTACATCCAGTCGCATATCGAGTTCATGCGCACCCACCCCAAGCAGGTCGCCGCGGTCACCGAGATCTTCCTGCACTACCGCAGCAAGACCCACGAAGCCGCCGCCACGCCCCTGGAGGAACGCCTGCGCCAGGGCCAGCGCGACGGTGAGTTCCGCGAGTTCTCCCCACGTGTCATGGCCTGGACCATCCGCGCGGCCATCGACGAGGTCGGGCGCCGCTTCGTCGCCACGCCCGACCTCGACCTCACCGAGTGCGCCCGGGAACTATCCGAGACGTTCGCTCTCGCGACCAACCGATAGCGCACCGAACCTGTAGTCCTGCCAGATCAGCCGCGACGCCTCCTCCGGGTACGGGGCGACCGCCGGGACAGTGTCGAAGAGCTGAACCAGGCGCTGTGCGTCGTAGACAGGCCAGCCGGGATCGCCGGTACGGGCGAACGCCGTCCACGCCGAACGCATCTGCGCTGACAGCGCCTCCGCGGACGGGTCGCCGTCGATCAGCATCGCGGCCTGGCTCCCCGCCAGGTTGCCGAACACCAGCGGCACATCGAGCCCATGGCAGGCCCCGAGAACACCGCCCATCCCCGGCGCGGGCCAGGTCAGCTCATAGACGTACGCCCGGCCACCGCCCGCGACCTGCGCCTCGGCCAGGTACAGCGACGGCATCCGGAACACCCAGTCCGAGTTCACCACGTCGTACAGCTCGTCCGGACCCGCGTCCGGGAACGCCTCCCGATACTGCGCAGCGCTGGGCGCGTAGACCTCCAGCGAGTTCGCCGCCTGCTCCTCGGTGACCTGACCGAGCACGCCATGGATCAACGCCAGCAACCGGTCCTCATGCCGCGTGTGCCCAGCGATCAACTCGATCTGCCGCGCGGCGCCGGAGGCGAGCGCCTCCCACGGCGTCGCGGGCAGGATGTCACCGTCGACGACCGGCGCGATGGCGATCATCTTGTGCGCGGCCGCGCCCCACCGGTCGGTCCACTGGCCCATCTTGGCCGTCACCGTGTCACCCGCGCCGGGCAGCTCCATCGGGTCCACAGTGGACAGATCGGCGACGGTGGGCCGCAGTCCCAGTTCCCCGGCCAGGACACCGGCGATGTCGGCGGCGAGTTCGGGCGTGAAGAACGGCCCGGGCACGCTCTGCGCGATCGCCCGGCGGAACAACCCGGCCGCGCGCGGCATGGCGAGCAGTGCGGCCACCGACCCGCCGCCCGCCGACTCCCCGAAGATCGTCACCTGGCCCGGGTCACCGCCGAACGCGCGGACGTTGTCGCGCACCCACTCCAGTGCCGCCACCTGATCGAGCAGGCCCCGGTTGTCCGGCGCGCCCTCGATCCGCGCGAACCCCTCGATGTTCACGCGGTAGTTGAACGTCACGACGACTACGCCGCCCTCACGCGCGAGGCGGGCGCCGTCGAACTCGGGCTGGCTGGACATGCCGACCATGTACCCGCCGCCCTGGATCCACACCATCACCGGCAATCCCGCACCCGCACCGGGATCGGGCGACCAAACGTTGACCGTCAGCCAGTCACCGCTGGCCTCCTGCAGCTTGTCCATGCCGAAAGCACCGGCCTGCGGCGGCGGCGGACCGAACGCGACCGCCTCTCGCACCCCGTCCCACGCCCGGACCGGTTGCGGTGCACCGAATCGCAGCGCACCCACCGGCGGTTCGGCGAACGGGATGCCGCGGAAGACAGACACGCCCTTCTCCTGGGTACCGCGCACTGTCCCGGCCGCCGTGCGGACCTCGGTCATCGGTTTTCCTCTCTGAGCAGGCCAACAGCGAGGTGGATCCTCCAGGCCGGGCACACGGCAACGCGAGCCATTAATCGCGGATCGCCCGAGTGGCACGGTCCAGCTGCCCTGTCGGCACGCTTCGGCCGCAACCGAACCGTCCGGCCCGCATGATGGACGGCATGACCGCTCCCGACCTGGCCCGGCTGGCCGCGTTGCTGGCGGACGGCACACGCGCCTGCTTCTGCCTGTCCCTGCTGGACGGGCGAGCGTGGACGGCGGGGGAGCTGGCCCGCAGCGCGGGGGTGGCGGCCTCGACCGCGACCGAGCACCTCAACCAGCTGATCACTGGGGGTCTGCTGGTCGAGCACCGCCAAGGCCGTCACCGCTACGTGCGCCTGGCCGACATCCGAACGGCCGAGCTGATCGAGACCATGGCCGCGCACATCCCCTCGTCACCCACACCGGTGAAAACCCTCCAAGCCGCCACGGTCGCCGACGCCCTCGCCAGCGGACGCACCTGCTACGACCACCTCGCCGGACGCCTCGGCGTGCAGGTCACCACCGCGATGGTCGACAAAGGCCTGCTCGGCGGCGAAGGCGGGTTCAGCCTCACCGACCCAGGCGCGCGCTGGCTGACCGGCCTGGGCATCGACGTCGACGGCCTGCGCCAGGCGCGGCGGCCGCTCGTGCGCGAATGCGTCGACTGGACCGAACGACGGCCGCACCTCGCCGGCGGGGTCGGCGCGGCGGTGTGCGGGCACTTCTTCGACGCCGGCTGGATCACCCGGACGGGTACGCACCGCGCCGTGAAGCTCACCGCGCCCGGCCGTCAGGCAGTCGCCGAAGAGCTCGGCATAACCTGACACGATCTGACAGGTACCGCCCGGCAAGATGTGCGCCATGAAGGTCACCGCGAAGTTCGAGATCACCGCCTGGGAGAACGCCGCCTACGAGGAGCCCGAGGACGGCCCGCCGCTCGGCACGGCGAACATCACCAAGGCCTACACCGGCGCCGTCGAGGGCACCGGCACCGTGCGCATGCTGGCCTGCCAGGCGAGCGACAAACCCGAGGACGGCGCCGGGTACA
>CBIMJO010000516.1:0-6861 GCA_966244135.1 uncultured Actinocrispum sp.
TGGGAGCCGGGCCGCCGTGTGTCGGGTGTTCGGGGTGGTGGGTGGTTCGGGGCCGCGTTCCTTGCTCACCGAGACGCGAACTCACCAGTATCGGATGGTGATGGGCGTCACATGTGGATAACTGGCCTCGGTGCGCTGGTCACCCCGGGTCAGCCGACGATGCGTTTGGCGCCGAAGAAGTCCTTGCCGCCCTTCTCGATCGGGGCCGACAGCACCGGGATCCCGTAGTCGGACGCGTGCACGATCATGCCGTTGCCGATGTACATCGCCACGTGGTGGATCCGGGACGCGCTGGAACCGAAGAACAGCAGGTCGCCGGGTTCCAGGTCGGCCTTGGCCACCGGTTTGCCCACAGTGAACTGTTCACGGCTGGTCCGCGGGATCGTCACGCCCGCCTGGCCGTACGCCCACATCGTCAGGCCCGAGCAGTCGAAGATCGGGGGCTTGCTGCCACCCAGGCGGTAGGTGTCGCCGCGACGGCTGAGGGCCATCTGCACCGCCTTGCCCGCCGCGCCGGTGCCCACGTTCAGGTAGACGCCGTTGTCCTTCTCGCCCTCAAGCGCCTTCTTGTCCGCCGCGCTGAGGTTCTTGAAGGACGACTCGAGCTGCTTGATCTGGTTGTCCAGCTCCTTGCGCTTCGCGGCGATGTCATCGGCGAGCTTCTGGGCCGCGTCGCGGGCTTCGGTCGCGCGCTTGGCCGCGTCGGCGGCACCGTGCTCGGCGTCCGAGGCTTTCTTGACCGCGCCGCTCAACTGCTTGAGCGCGTTGTTGTTGTCGGTCGCCAAAACGTCCAATGCGGACGATCGCGCCAGGAAGTCCTCTGGGGACGTTCCGGTCAGCAAAGCGGAGAACTTGTCGAACCGGGCGCCATAGAAGGCCGCGGTGGAAAGCTGGTCCACCTGGCCGCGGAACTGGTCCTCGACCCCCTGCGCCGCCACTTTGTCCTGGTTGGCCGCGGCCATGTCGGCGTTGGCCTTGTCGATGTCCGCCTGGCGCGCCGCCTTGTCCTCATTGGCCTTGAGGAAGTCGTCGTTCAACTGCGCGGCCTGTGCGTTCAGCTCCTTGTACTTGGTCACCGCCTCGGACTCGGTGGTGGGCTGAGCCACCGCCGGAACCGGCACCGAAACACTCACCACGGCGAGCATGGCGGCAGCGATGACCGTACCGCGCTTGACTTTTTGCGACAGCACGTCGCTTACGTCTCCTTCGTCTGTCACGCCGTCGATGACGGCTGCCGCCCCCGAGATCTCGGCAAGATTACGAGAGCACCCAACGGAACGTCCAGCATGGAATACACGTGCACATTCACAGGGCGGTTCATTAAACCAAAGCACTTCTTGAGGCGTTGTCAGTGCCGGGGATCACATGGTTTCGACGATTCAGCGACCGAGCGCCACTTCGAAGTAGCGGTGCGTATCTAGACCTTGATCCAGAAACGGCGTACCGGGCCGTACGGGGTTTCCCGGATCTCCTCGAAGACGCCGCCGGCGCTCTCGATCGTCTTCGCCGAGGCGATGTTGCCGGGCGCGCAGACCACCAGGACGCGGTTCATGCCGCGGGTGCGGGCTTCGGTGAGGATGTGGGTGAGGGCCCAGGTCGCCAGGCCGCGGCGGCGGGCCGAGGGGCGGATGCCGAAACCGATGTGGCCCGCCCAGGTCGTGTAGTCGGTGTCGACGTGGCGGAGGGCGATGCCGCCGAGGACGCTGCCGTCTTCGACGATCCACCTGCAGATGGCTTGGGGTGAGGCGTTGAGGTTGGCGACCCAGGTGGCGAAGCCCGGTGGGGTGCGGACTTCGTCGGTCGCGGTCAGACCGAAGCCGTCTTCGTGGAGTCCTGGGCCCCACTCTTCGTGGGCTTCCAGCCAGGCTGTGTGGAGGGTCGTTGTGGGTGCTATCAGGTCTGGCACTTGGTGAGTTTATCGGCTCTGAGCTGGGCGGATAGGCTCTTTTGGCGATCTACGGGGAACCGGCGGATGTGCTGCGATTGGGCGCCGGCAAGAGATGCGCTCGCCGCGCGGCAGGCCGCCAAGAGGGGGAGCCGGGGTGCCTCCGGCTTCGCCGGGGTCTTGGGGTTGGGGCGCGTGCCCTCTCTGTGGTGCGGGCACGCGTGGGGTCCATGCGTGGGTGATGCGGGGGTGGGCGGGAGTTCCCAAAAAGTTTGGCGTGAGCTGCGTCATGGGGGTTCTTCACTGGCGTCTCGCTGGTGTCGTTCACGCGAGAAGCACACCTTGGAGTCCCCAGTGACTATTCGTGACCGTGTCCCGGCCCTTCCTCTTGTGCGGGTGCGTGTCCTCTCCTCGGCGGTCAAGGAGACGGGTAAGCCGCGTGTGCATGGGTATGTGTGGGCGCCTGACGTGACAGCGTTGCGGGCGCGGCAGGATCTGTTGACGTGCTGGACGTATGAACAGGGGTGGTTGCTCAGCAAGGTGTTCACCGATGCCCAGCCTGGGTTCGGGCCGGGGGTGTCCGCGCTGCTGGAGACGATCCGGGGGGCGGATGTGCACGCTGTGGTGATGGTCTCGCAGGACAGCTACTCGCGGGCGATCGCGCGCCGGATCGAGCGGTCCGGGACGCCCTGCCTGGTGCTGCCCGGCGAGGTCACCCGAACCGTTCTGTCTTGATCCGGTGGGTGTCGTGGCCTAGGGCGATCAGGATGTTCGCCGCGGTCTCGACGAAGCCGTTGGGGCCGCAGATGAAGCACTGCGGCGCGAAGTCGGGGGGCCAGCCGCCGGTGGTGATGTCGACGATGCCGATCCGGCGGCGGGGCCCGTCGGGCGGGCGGGTGTAGACGTAGGAAACGTCCAGGCCACCTTCGGGGCGGGCCAGTTCGGCCGCGTAGCAGCGGTCCTCGGGGGTGCGCACCGAGTAGATCAGCCGGAACGGGACCTTCGACCGCTCCTGGCGGCGCGCCCGGATCATCGCCATCAGCGGCACGATCCCGGAACCGCCGGCCAGCAGCAGCACCGGGGCGGTGTCGCGGGGGCGCCAGACGAACCAGCGGCCGACCGGCCCGCGGATCTCGATCGGGCTGCCGACGGTGAAGTCGTCCACCAGGAACGGTGAGACCTCGCCGTCGGTCACCCGCTGAACGGTGACCTCGACCCGGTCGCCGTCGGCGGGCGCGGACATCGAGTAGCTGCGCTGGGCGGTGTACCCGTCCTCAGCCGTCAGCCGCAGGTCGATGTGCTGCCCCGCGAGGTGCCCTGGCCAGCCGGGCACCTCGAGGACCAGTGTCTTGGCCGTCGCCGTTTCCTTGACCACGTCGACGAGCGTGGCGGCGCGCCACCCTAGTCGCCCTGATACCGCTGTTCCCGCCACGGATCCCCCTAGTCGTGATAGCCGTTGGACTCCCAGAACCCGGGCTCGTCGTCGAGCATCAGGCGGATCCCGTTGACCCACTTGGCGGACTTCCAGAAGTAGAGGTGCGGCACGAGCAGCCGTGCCGGGCCGCCGTGGTCCGGGGTGAGCGGCTCGCCGTCGAACTGGTGCACCAGCCAGGCCTGCCCGTCGAGCAGGTCCTCCAGCGGCAGGTTCGTCGTGTAGCCACCGTAGCTGGTCACCATCGCGAAGTCGGCGGCGGTGTCCACTTCGGACAGGAAGGCGTCCATCGGGACACCCTTCCAGTGCGTGTCCAGTTTGGACCACTGCGTGACACAGTGGATGTCCACCGTCGGCTTCTCCATCGGCAGCCGCATCAGGTCGGCCCACGACCAGCTGTGTTTCTCGCCGGTCTCGGTGGTGACGGTGAACTCCCAGCGCTCGGTGGACACGCGGGGTGTCGGACCGGCGGACAGGACGGGAAAATCGTGCGTCAGGTACTGGCCCGGCGGAACCCGGCTGGGATCCGGCCTCGCCCGGCCGTGAAAACCCGGAGTCACAATGCCCACCGCCGAACTATGCAACACCGGGGGATCGCCCGCAACAGCCCGATGGCCCGGCACGCGGCCGGGCCATCGGGGGTGTGTCAGCCGAAGAAGACCGAGGCCACGGCGTTATCGAAGCCGATCGTCCGCAGGTCCGGAACGTCACCGGTGATCACCATGGACTTGCCCTTGCAGCCCTTCTCGCTCCAGATCTTCAGCGAGCCGGTCGCCTTGATCGACGAGGTCACGCCAGGCCGCGCGACCTGCTGGCAGCCCTTGCCCGCCACACCCTGGGAGGCGCCGTTGTCGCTGAAGTTGGCGTCGTCGAACAGGATCGCGCTGGTCGCCTTCTCGCCGCCATTGCCGGCAGCGCCACCGCCGGCACTGCCGTTGTTCACGCCACTGTTCTCGCCGCCGCCGTTGTTCACGCCGGACTTCTGACCGTTGGGCTGCACGCCGAACCAGGTGCCGCCGACGCCCTGGCCGTTGGTGTCACCGGGCTTGGTGTCCTTGGAGAACTTGTAGACCGGCCAGCCGCCGATGGTCACCTGCAGCGAACCGTCGGCCCGCGTGACGAAGCCGATGTCGGAGCGCTTGACGCCGTCGAAGAACACCTTCCCGCCGTGGGCCACGGTCAGCGGCGGCCAGGTCTTGGCGCAGTCGCCCTCGCAGTTCGACTTGGACGGCTTGGCCGTGTCCTTGTCGAACCGGTACAGGGTGAATCCGGCGCCGTTCAGCACGACCGGGTCCAGCGCGCCGGCCTTGCCCGCGATCACCGCGACCCACTTCTGCGCGACCTCCTTGGGCGCGTCCACGGACGCCCAGTCCCCGGTGTTCGGCGGCGCGTTGTTCGACTTCGGCGTGCCGGACACCAGGTTCAGCGGGACGTCCGAAGTGGACGGCGCGGTCGACTCGGCGGCCGCCTTGTTGTCAACGGCCTGGGCCGAACCCGGCAACTCGTTGCCACAGGCGGACAGAACGCCGATGCCGGCCGTGATGAGGACAGCGAGGGACACAACATGCTTACGGAACATGGGGATTCACTCCTGTGATGACGGTGGCCTCGCGGAGTGCTCCGCATGGCCGCTCAGGTCAATACACGGAATCCGAGCCAACCCGGTTTAAGCCGGAATGGTGACCTGACTCACACAAGAAAGACCAGGCCAAGGCCTATTTCGCTCCGTAACGGCGGGGGTGGCGAGGTTATGCCGCGAAGGCATAACCGGGCCGCATCCGGTCAAAATCCCAGCCGGAAAATGCTATGCGACGGGTAGTGCCACCGGTCCGCGGACCAACCGATTCGCCCGCCATTCGACCTTCGACGGATCGGCGAGCCGCAAAGAAGGCATTCGCCGCCGCAGCGTGCTCAGCACGACCTGCAATTCGACCCGCGCGAGATGGGCGCCCAGGCAATGGTGGGTGCCGTGCCCGAACGCGACGTGCGGGTTGTCGGCGCGGTCGAGATCGAGATCGGCTGCCGCCGCGAAGACATCCGGGTCCCGGTTGGCCGCATGGAGTTGCACCAGAACGGCCTCCCCGGCCTTGATCGTCTGCCCGCCCAGCACCACATCCGTCGTGGCGATGCGCGCGAAGTCCGCGACGACGGCCATCGGCGTGAACCGCAACAGCTCCTCGACCGCCCGCGGCACATCGGAAAGCGCGTCCCAGCGACGAGGATCCTCCAACAGCAGGTACAGGAAGTTGCCGATCTGGTTGGCGGTCGTCTCGTGCCCCGAGATGAGCAGCGTGACGCCGAGCCGCACCAGTTCCTCCTCCGACAGCCGGTCGCCCTCGTCGCGCGCCGCGACCAGCGCGCTGAGCAGATCGTCCGCCGGTTCCTCCCGGCGCTGGGCGATCAGCCCGGCCAGGTAGGTGTTCAAAGTGGACCGTGCCGCCGCCATTTCCTCCAGGCCGCGCAACGCAAGCGTCGCCTCGGTCCACTCACGGAACCTGGTGTGGTCCGCGGCGGGAACGCCGAGCAGCTCGCAGATGACCGTCGTCGGCAACGGCCAGGCCAGGTCCGCCACCAGATCGGTGACCCCGCGGTCGACGAGGTCCTCGACGATCTCGGTCATCCGCGGCCGCAACCGTTCCACCCGGCGGACGGTGAACGCCTTGGCCACCAGGCGGCGCAACCGGGTGTGCCCAGGCGGGTCCATGCTCAGGATCTGGTCTGGCGAGTCGATCGGCGGGCGCGCCCGCGGGCTGTCCTTGCCTGCCGCGGCGGCCCGGGAGAACCGCGGATCGGCGAGCACGGTCCTGGTGTCGTGGTAGCCGGTCACCAACCAGGCCTCGCCGCCGTACGGCGCCAAGATCCTTGTGGGCTCACGGAGTTCGGCGTAACGCGGATGCGGGGTCAGGCCCTCGGCCGGGCCGAACGGGTACGGTTGCGCGGACATCCGCTAATGGTCCCGCACTGGTTACCATGGCGGGTATGCCCGAACCGATCCTCATCTCGATCGCCGCGGCACTGGCCGCCAAGAGTGTGCAGTCCGTCTACGACCTGGTGAAGAAGAAGTTCGCCGACCGCAAGGACGCCAAGGCCGCGCTCGAGGCGGCCATGGGCAAGCCGGAGGACTCCACCGAGGTGAAGGTGCTGGCCACGCACCTGGAGCTGGCGGGCATCGAGGACCCGGTGTTCGCCGACGGTCTGCGGAGGACCTGGATCCTGGTGAACGAGACCGGCGACATCACGGTGATCAACAACACCATGTCCGGCACCAGCCAGGGCCCGGTCATCCAGATCGGTCAGCTGAACCGCGGAATCACCGGTCAGCCGGGAACCTAGTGCTGTGATGGGGGAATTCGCACGGCGGCGAACTGGGTGGCCTGAGCGACCAGGCGGCCCTTGCCGTCCCAGGCGAGCGCGGTCTCGTCCATCCGGCCGCCGGTGATGTCGTTGGCGTGCATGAGGACCTTGACCGAGCCGGGCGCGGGCAGCCGCCGGATGTACGCGGACATCTGCAGCGTCGGCACCCAGCCGGGGATGCCGAGGTCCA
>CBIMJO010000517.1:0-6860 GCA_966244135.1 uncultured Actinocrispum sp.
GTCGGCCGAGGCCGACGTCGGTGAGCCCAGGCTGGAGGGTGACCAGGCGGAGCTGTTGTCCGAGACCATCGCCATGGCCGCGGAGTGGCAGGAAACCGCGACGGACGGCCACGGGCCAGATCATCCCCGGGCCCTGCGGGCCAAGATCGCGCTGACCCACGCTCTGGCCGCGGCGGACCAGTACGACGGCCAGGTCGAGATCGCCCTGACGATCATGGTGGACTGTAGGGACGGCCTGTCCGAAGCCGCCGCGCGCACTCCGGACACCGTCACGCCGTTCGACCTGGAGATAGCTGAGACCCTGCACCACTGGATGGCCCGCCTGCTCGGCGACGAACCAAGTTACTAGTGGCTCAGACGCCGTCCGCAGGCAACCCCGCCAGGTCTTCCGCGACATCGGTCGCGGCCGGCGAGCCCAGTGTCTGGTACAGATCGTGAGCCTGGGACAACAGCCGCCGTGCCTCGGCGACTCGGCCGGCGACAGCGGCCAGCCCGCCCAGCTCGTGCAGAGCCTGGGCTTCCTCATGGCGGCTGTCACACCGCCGGCTGTACTCGATGGCCTGCCAGAGGGCGGCTTCCGCGAGGCCGTAGTCGCCCGCGCGACGGTGAATACGGCCCAGGCGGCCATAGGCTTCCGCCGCGTCCAGGTCCACACCGACTTCCGCGGCGATGCGCACGGCCTCCTCGGCACGGTCCACCGCACGCGTGAAGTTGCCCAGTTCCATCTCCGCGATGGCCATGCTGCGCAAGGTGATTCCGACGTTACGTCGTGCGCCGGCGCTGCGGTACCAGGCCAGGGCCTGTTCCTGGTTACGTAGTGCCGCGGCGGGTTTGCCTTGCCTGCGCAGCACGGCCGCCTGGTTGGCCAGGGCGTTGCACCGCCCGTGGTTGTCGTCGAGCTGGTCGAACAGCTGCTGTGCCCGGATGTAGTGCTTCATGGCCTCATCAAGCCTGCCCGCTTCCACCAGCGCCATGCCCAGGTTGTTGCGGGTCCGGGCCTCCGCGAGCTGGTCACCACCCCGGATCGCGCTGGCCAGTGCGTGCAGGTGAGTCTCCCGCCAGCCGTCCAGAAGCTTGTGCAGGAAGTAGAAGTCCCTGAGCGTGTAGGCGAGTTGCCAGGTGCGCGAGTCGAATGCAGGTTCGTTGAGCGCGCACATCGACTCCAGGTTGCGTCGCTCGGCGTCGAACCACCGCAGCGCCGCCAAACGGTCCGGGATGTCAGGCACAGCGACCGGGTGCCCGGCGAGCGGGACCCGTAGCCGGTGCGGCATGATGATCCGGCCAGCCCGGTCCGCGCTGTGCAAATAGTGGTCGGCAAGCCTGGTCATCGCCCCGGCCGATTCAGCGTGTTCACACAGTTCCCTGCCGTATTCGCGCATCAGGTCGTGCATCTCGAAGCGGCCTCGCTGCGGTTCGGACACCAAACAGCGGCGAGCCAGTGACCGCACCAGCCGGGCCGCCTCTCCGACCGGGTAGCCAGCCGCCGCAGCCGCGGCGTTCACCCCGAACGTTCCGGCCGGGTGCAGGCTGAGCAGCCGGAACATCCGCGCCTCTTCATCGGTCAATCCTCGGTGCGACCACGAGAACACGCTGCGCACCGCCGAATGGCTGTCGTCGCCGGAATCCAGGAAGTCGAGCCGTGCGTCCGCCAGTTCAGTCACCAGGCCGGCCGGATCGTCAACCGCGTCGGCCACGCGTTCGGCCGCGATCCGCATCGCCAACGGCAAACCGTCACAGAGGCGGGCCAGCCGGGCGATGGTGGGCTCGTCGGCAAGGCCGCCAAGTGCCCGCCGGAGCAGCTCTGTGCCCTCCGATTCCAGCATGGGCTCGACCCGCCGGGCGCTCGCGCCGTGGTGAACGACCAGGCCGCCCATCTGAACCCGGCTTATCACGACCACCGAACAGGAAGCTGCCCCAGGCAGGAGCGGCCGGACGTGGTCGATGGAAGGCGCGTTGTCCAACACGATCAGGACCTGTTTGCCGCTCAACAGCGTCCGGTACTGTGCCGCGCGCTCCTCCTGGGTCGGGATGGCCTCGGGTCGCGACTGCCCCAGCGCACGCAGGAAACCAGCCAGCACCTCATGCGGTTGCAACGGTTCGCCCATGCCGAACCCCCGAAGGTCCACATACAGCTGGCCGTCGGAAAAGTACGCCGTCGACGCCTGCGCCCAACGCACCACCAGGGCCGTTTTGCCTACTCCGGCCATTCCCGTGACGACCGCGAGCCCCTGAGGCACCAGTGTCTTGTCCAACCAGGTCAGCAGGTCCGCCCGCCCGGCGAACACCCCACTGCCTGCCGGCAGCTGGCGGGGGACGGTGGGCGTCACAGGTCTTGCGTCAATCCGCACATCACCCGAGATCATGCCCGCCTGCAGCGCGAACGTAGCTTGGCCGGAAACATCGTTGCGAACAGCAGGTGCCAGGAAACCGGCCTCGGGTTCCGTCGTCACGACCTGATTCTGCGGTCCATCGACCGGCCACACGAGTCCTGTGCCCCGAACGTATCAGTCGGCGGACCGAGAGCCCGAGTGGACGCAGGCCCATCGAGGTGGTGAACCGCTTGAATTGCTTGCCCGCGAAACCTTTGTCGGCCAGGAGGATCTGCCCGTCGCGGATGAGGTGGTGGTTGTGGGTCAGCAGCGCGGCGAGCACCTCGCGTTCGCGATCTTGGTGTTGGCCAGGCACCACATGACCGGCATCCCGTCGCCGGTGCAGACGAGGTAGAGCTTGAGGCCCCCAGTAGAACCGGGAATGCGATGCGCACTAGCCGTAGCCGGCGTGCCCGGCCAGATCGGACCGCTTCACCGTCTCACGCGACATGCCACACAGCACGGCGGTGGCGTCGGTGATCCATAGATCGTCGAACCAGGACGGACAGCAGACGGCCAGAACGAGGATTGCTTTGCCCAGCAACGGCTGCGCCATCTTCAGTCGCTTGTGATAGGCCGATTCCGTCAGCATCGCGAAAACATCCCGAGCAGCTCCGGGTCGGTACGCAAGTGACGGACCCAGCGGTGCTCGCGGTGATAACCCAGCAGTACCTGGACGCCGCCAGGCAGATCAACTCGCTATCGGTCAGCTCGGGCCAACGTCCACGCCCGGCGCGGGGCATCTAGAAGGCCGCATCCACCTGAACCTTGAAATCTTGGTAGCCGGCCACGTCGTCCAGCGTCGAGAGAGTGAAGGTCTTGGTCTGTCCTGGAGCCAGTCCGTTGACGATGCCAGCCGCCGTTCCAAGGATCTTACGATCCACGTCGTAGAAGGTCGCGGTGAGCGCGATGGTCTTCTTGACCGCGCCGCCGTTGTGCGCCTCGCCGTGCACCGTGTGATCCGGTTTGACCGTGAAGATGTCCAACACTATGCCATCGTCGTCCGTAGCCACGGCTGCGGCATACGACAGCGTTCGCGGCTGGTCCGGCGGGGTGAGGTCGCCTGCCTCGAGCCAGTCGCTGCCATCCAGGTCCACCGGACAGCCGATGTCCTTGAGCCGCTGGGCGAGAAACTTCCTGGGTTTGGCGTCGTTGGTCAGTTGCACGACGAAGTGGCCGTCCAGGTCGGTGAACCTCCGCACCTTGCCGACCTCGACGAGAATGGTGCGCTCCGGTATCAACATCATCGCCATACCGGTCTCGTAGATGACGTTCGGCCGCGCCTGCCCCATCGGCTGCAGTTCGAGATCGTGCTCGTCGTCGGCGTGCTCGCTGTTGAGCCGGACCACGTCATCCGGCGTCGACAGGACGATCACGGCACGGCCTTTGCTCAGGACCTTCTGCAGGACATCTCCGATCTTGGGCGCGCCCTGCCTTGTCTCCGCCAGGCCTTTCGCCCATTCGATGGGCTCCAGCCGGAGCGCACGCAGGAACGTGAAGAACTCCCGCCGAGCCTTCTTGTCCCGTCCGTGGATCACGAAGACAGTGCGGTCCGACTCTGGCAATGACACCACGTCCTCTTGGTCGGGCTGGTCCTGCGCCGCCTTCGCGACCGGCTGCTGGGCAGTGAGCCGGGCGCGCGCCTGCAGCAGCAGTTGTTTCTGGATCTTGAGCGGGCCTTGGAAACGGTCCAGGTACGGGTGTTGCCAGTAGCCGAGTACGCCCGTTGCCCTCGTACTCAAACCGGAACTTGTCGCTAAGATCAGCGGGAAGCACCAGCAAGCAGTCCGCGAACCAGGCGTCGTAGACCTCGTTGAGCTCCTTCGCCACGCGGGCTCCAGCAGCCCGGTCATCCACCTGTACCTGCTGGGCTAGGCGGTCGAGCTCGGCGATCTTCTCGATGAGCCGGTCGAGCCTGCTCGACCGGTCTTGTACGTCCACGCTCGGCAGTTTATCCGCGCTTTCACCAGAAGGTGCGCAACCCGCCGGAGGACTATCCTAGCTGCTGCACGCACTCTTGTGTGGACAGCCCGATCCGTCCACAGTGGTCCTCAGTTCTCGGTGAGGACGGTTCGGTAGGTGAGGGAGACGCGGCGGGTGCGGGGGATGCGGGTGCCGTTGATGAGGTCGGATTTGCGTGGGGCGATCTCGTGGCGCCATTTGTAGCGGGCGTCGCCTGCCATGATCAGGAGGCTGCCGGGGGTGAGGGGGATGTCCACTTTGGTCTCGTCGAGGCGCAGGGTGAACAGGCAGGCGGAGCCCAGGCTCAGCGAGATGATGGTGTCGGCGAAGCAGGGGACGCAGTCGATGTGCGAGGAGATGCCCTGGCCGGGTTGGTACTCGTTGACGATCAGCTGGTTCAGCGCGCCGGGGACGTGGCCTTCGTCGTGGAGGCGTGTGGCGAGCGCTGAAGCCCAGGGTGGGAGCGGGCCGAGGTAGGACTCGCGGTCGACGTTGCGTTTCGTGTAGTCGTAACGGTAGCCGTAGTGCTGGACGCGGCGTCTGAGGTCTCCGCGCCACGGCAGGGAGTCGATGGTCGCGAGCAGGGTGTCTTGTTCGTCCTGCGTGAGGTACTCGGAGACGCATGTTAAGCCAGGCACGGTCACCGGGTGACTCTACCGGCCCGGCCGCGTTTCGGTCTGCGGCAGGGCCATGGGGATCATCCGCATCGCGGCGTCCGCGACGGCGGCGTTGCCGGCGTGGTCCTGGCCAGCGGTGAGGGTGGTTTCGGCTGGGGTCACGGAGGAGTGCAGGGATTTGGCGGTCTGGGCGTTGCCGACGACCGCCGGGACCATGACGAGGGGTGTGTGGCCGTTGTTGGCGGCGGAGGCGGTGCGCAGTTCCATCGCATTGGCCGGTGGTGAGGGTGGGCGCTGGGGTGGCATGAGGTCAGGCATCGGGCGCGCCGTTCAACAGGTGGGCGTACGAGCCCAGTTCGGCCGGGCGGAGCAGACGCGCCTCGCGTTGGAACTGCCGGGCCACGCCGCGGATGACATGCCTCATGGTTATGACGGCGGAGTTGGTGTCGGCGGCGGACAGGGCAGCAGTCCGTGCGGCTGAGGCGATCCCAGCGCCGGTCATGTCCAAACGGGACAGTACGTCCATGTCGACGTCCGATCCGAGCGGGGCCTCAGCGGGGAAGGCCAGCTGCCACAGGCGAAGCCGTTCGGGAACACCGGGCCGCGGGAAGTGCACGACGAAGTGGAACCGGCGGGTGAACGCGGGATCGATGTTCTCCCGCAGGTTGCTGGTCAGGATCACCAGGCCGTCGCTGGCTTCGAGGCGTTGCAACAGGTAGCCGACCTCGAGGTTGGCGTACCGGTCGGTGCCGTGCTTGACGTCCCCGCGTTTGCCGAACAGCGCGTCGGCCTCGTCGAACAGCAGCACCGCGTGGCTCTCCTCGGCCTGCCGGAACACCTCCTCCATGTTCTTCTCGGTCTCCCCCACCCACTTCGACACCACCTGCGCGAGGTCGACCTTCAACAGCTCCAGCCCCAGCATCCCGGTGACGATCTCCGCGGACAACGTCTTCCCGGTCCCCGGCTCCCCGGTGAACAACGCCTTCACGCCACCATGGGCCGACCGCTGCGCGAACCCCCACTCCTCGGCGATCCGCGGCCACGCCCGGCACGCCGAAGCGATCTCCAGGATCTGCCCCAGCTGCCCCTCGGGCAGGACAAGATCGTCCACGGTCCGGCGCGGCACAATCGACTGCACAGCACTGCCGTTGCGCCCACGAGTGACGGTCGCGATGGCGGGCTCGACGTGGTCGAGCGGATGCCCGTCCACCAGCCGAGCACCACTCGACGCCACCGAAGCCACCGCCCGCAGCTCCCCGCCGCTCATCCGGTACCGAACAGCGAGATCCTCCAACAAGGTCCCATCGAGATGCGGCAACGCGGCCGACCACATCGCCCGCCGATCCCGATACCCAGGAACAGGAATCGTCAGCTCCGCGTAGGACCGAGCCGCCAGCAGACCAGCGGGCCGCCACGGCGTCAGCCCGGTGAGACACACCGGAATCCGCGTCCGCAGCAACATTTCCGCAACGCCAGGCAGAATGTCGTCAGTGGGCACCCACAACACCGCACCCAGAGCGGCAGCCGCGCGAAGCCCGGCCTCAGGATCGAAAGTCAGGCCCCGCAACGGCATCCCGGCCGCGCGGGCCAAAGCCTGCGCGGCATCGAGCTGACCATCGAGCGGGCATCCCCACAGCCCGACGAGGTCGATCTCCCCTGCCCCCAACGCCTCCCCGAGACGGTCCGTGGCCAGCGAAGGCGACACGACCGGCGGCTCGGGCGGCGCGACCTCGCCGGGATCGTGCCCGAGCAAACCGACATCACCGCCCCAGCCAAGCAGGAACTCGAACACCCCAGGCCCCAGCATCAACTCCTGAGCCAGCTCCCCCGACGACTCACCGTAAGCCCGGACCAGACCAAACCGCCGCAGCACACCCGAAGGCCCGAGCGCCCGCCGCCGCTCCAACCGCCG
>CBIMJO010000518.1:0-6853 GCA_966244135.1 uncultured Actinocrispum sp.
ACGCCGACGTGCTCAGGCGGTCCGCGGATGTCCGCGAGGTCACGTACGCGGCCCGGGACGACCTGGCCGCGAACATCGCCGATGTACTCGCGGGAGACAGCGCGAGCGGAGTCCTGTCCCTGCTGGCCTACGAGTCCGATCCTGGAGCCGCCACGGCGGTGCTCGTGCAGGCACTGACCGACGCTGGGGTGACCGCGCCGGTGTGGAGCGTGACTCAGTCGGCCGTTGCCGCCCACCCATCCGACCAGGTCGAACACGTGGCGCAGGGCCAGGTGTGGGGTCTCGGCCGGACGGCCGCACTGGAGTACCCGCAGCTGTGGGGAGGCTTGATCGACCTGCCCGCGGTCCTGGACGACCGCGTGCTGGCCACGATGACCCGCGTGCTGGCCGGAACGACCGGCGAGGACGAGGTCGCCGTCCGGGCATCCGGCGCCTTCGTCCGCCGCCTCGCCAGGACCCGGGCCACCCGGTCGCCGGGCAGGTGGCGGGCCGGTGGCTCGGCGCTGATCACCGGCGGCACCGGTGCACTCGGTGCCGAGGTCGCCAGGTGGCGGGCCCGGGCCGGGGCCGGGCATCTGGTGCTGCTGAGCCGCGCCGGCCGTTCGGCGGACGGCGTTGCGGCGCTCGAGGCGGAACTCGCCGACCTCGGCACCACGGTCAGCGTGGTGGCGTGTGATGCCGCGGACCGGTCGGCGTTGGCGGAGGTCGTGGGTTCGCTGCCGGACCTCACGACGGTGATCCACGCCGCCGGCGTTCTCGACGACGCCGTTCTCGACGCGCTGACACCCGCGCGGTTCCAGCAGGTGCTGCGGGCCAAGGTGGACTCGGCGGTGAACCTGCACGAGCTGACCAAGGGCCGTGACCTGTCGGCGTTCGTGCTGTTCTCCTCCATCGCGGGTGCCTTCGGCGCTCCCGGTCAGGGCAACTACGCGGCGGCGAACGCGGCACTGGACGCGCTGGCCGAACACCGCAGGGCGCAGGGCCTGGCCGCGCTCTCGGTGTCCTGGGGACCCTGGGCCGGCGCGGGCATGGCCGCCGACCCGGCCATCGCGGAACGTTTGCGCGCCAACGGGTTCACCCCATTGCGCGGCTCCGTGGCCACAGCCGCGCTGCAGCGGGCGTTGGACGGCGACGCCAGCACCCTGGTGGTGGGCGACATCGACTGGCCGCGGTTCACCGAGCGGCACAGCCCCGACCGGCCCGGCCGGCTGTTCACCGAGGTCTACCGGCCCGCGGCCACCGAAACAGTAGTGGTCATGGACACGCCACGGGACCGGCTGGCCGCATTGCCCGCGGCGGACCGGGAACGCGCGTTGCTGGATCTCGTTCGCGGTCACGCCGCCGAGGTCCTCGGCCACGACTCGGCGTCCACAGTGGATCCGCGGCGGGGTTTCCTGGACATCGGGTTCACCTCGCTCGGCGTGGTCCAGTTGCGCAACCGGCTGAACGCCGCGCTCGGCCTGCGGCTGACCTCGACGGTGGTGTTCGACCACCCGACGCCCGGCCGGCTCGCCGCGCACATCCATGACCAGTTGTTCCCCCAGCAGGAGGAAGCCGGCGACATCGACGAGATGGCAGTGGCAGACCTGGTGCGCATGGTGCGGGACAGCATCGACAGCTGACCCCCGGCACCACCCCACGAAGCTCCCGGCGGCCCGTTCGCCGGGAGCTTCGGCGTGTCCGGCTTGACACCCGCCCCACATTGACCGAAACTCAATTCGCCGAATAGAGTTTCGGTCAACAGGAGGAGGAAGCGTGCAGAGAGTCGTTGTCTCCGGTGGTGGCTCGGGCATCGGGCTGGCCATCGCCGAGTCGTTCGCCGCGGACGGCCACGAGGTGGTCATCCTCGGCAGGCGCGGCCAGGTGCTCGACCGGGCGGCGGCCGGGTCCGACCGGATCCGCTGGCACGCCGTGGATCTGTCCGTGCCCGAGGAGGTCGAGGCGTGTGCGGCGGCGATCGTCCAGGATGGACCGGTCGACGTGGTCGTCAACAGCGCCGGTGCCAACTGCGGTGCGCACCACGCGGACGTGAAGTCGGTGTCCGACGCGTGGGACCGCAACCTCAAGGCGAACCTGATGACCGCGGTCCTGCTGACCAGCGCGCTGGTGCCGCACCTGCGCCGGCCGGGCGGCCGGATCATCACCATCGGTTCGATCGCCGCGTCGCGCGGCGGCCCGCCGGTCGCGGGCGGCGACTCGTACGCGGCGGCCAAGGCCGCCTTGCACGCCTGGACCTTCGGCCTGGCCAAGCGGCTCGGGCCGGACGAGATCACGGTCAACGTGGTGGCGCCCGGCTATGTGGCCGGGACGGAGATCACCGACAACGAGGCGGAGCGCTGGCGCGGTCAGGTGTGGGTGGCGCAGGCGCTGATTCCCCGGGTCGGGCTCCCGGCGGATGTGGCCGCCGCGGTCCGCTATCTCGCCGCGCCGGCGGCGGCTTATGTCACCGGGCAGATCCTCCAGGTGAACGGGGGCGCTCGGGTGGGCGGTTCATGACGAAAAACCCCGATCCCGGTGCATTCGGACTAGGGTCGCCTAGGGGTGTCCGGGATACCGTTGGTGCGGCACAATTTCAGTGAGGAGACCAGTGTCGAAAACATCCTGAGGAGAATCGTGCTTTTCACCTCCGAATCGGTCACCGAGGGGCATCCCGACAAAATCTGTGACGCGATCAGCGACTCCGTTCTCGACGCGTTGCTGGCCGCCGACCCGCGCAGCCGGGTCGCGGTGGAGACGCTGGTCACGACCGGTCAGGTGCATGTCGCCGGCGAAGTGACCACCGAGGCCTACGCCGATATCCCGAAGCTGGTCCGGGACACGATTCTGCGCATCGGGTACGACTCCTCGGCGAAAGGGTTCGACGGGAACTCGTGCGGGGTGAACGTGGCCATTGGCGCCCAGTCGCCCGATATCGCACAGGGCGTCGACGGGGCGACCGAGGAATCGGACGACGAAATCGGCCGGCAGGGCGCGGGCGACCAGGGACTGATGTTCGGTTATGCGTGTTCCGACACTCCCGAGCTGATGCCGCTGCCGATCGCGCTGGCCCATCGCCTGGCCCGCACGCTGACGAATGTGCGCAAGAACGGGGCGTTGCCGTATCTGCGCCCGGACGGCAAGACCCAGGTCACGGTCGAGTACGTCGGCGACCGGCCGGTCCGGCTGGACACCGTGGTCGTCTCGACGCAGCACGCGGAGGGCGTCAGCCTGGACAACCTGCTCAGCGTGGACGTGCGCGAGCAGGTCGTCGAGCCGGTGCTGGCCGGGCTGCCGCTGGACACCTCGGACGTGCGGCTGCTGGTCAACCCGACCGGCCGGTTCGTGGTCGGCGGCCCGATGGGTGACGCGGGCCTGACCGGCCGCAAGATCATCGTCGACTCGTACGGCGGCATGGCCCGGCACGGTGGTGGCGCCTTCTCCGGCAAGGACCCGTCCAAAGTGGACCGTTCGGCCGCGTACGCGATGCGCTGGGTGGCCAAGAACGTTGTGGCCGCCGGCCTCGCGGCCCGGGTCGAGGTGCAGGTCGCGTACGCGATCGGCAAGGCCGCCCCGGTGGGCCTGTTCGTGGAGACCTTCGGCACCGAGACGGTCGACCCGACCAAGATCCAGGCCGCCATCGCCGAGGTGTTCGACCTGCGGCCGGCCGCGATCATCCGGGATCTCGGCCTGCTTCGCCCGATCTACGCCCAGACGGCCGCGTACGGCCACTTCGGGCGGACCGATCTGGACCTGCCGTGGGAGCGCACCGACCGGGTCGGCGCGCTGAAGTCGCTGGCGGGATGACGGGCATGTCGGTCGCGAGCGAGGATTACGACCACCGCGCCCCGTTGGTGCGCCTTGGCCAGTTGCTGGATCCTGCCACCGCGCATCCGCTGCTTGCTATCGACGACAGCGGTGTTGTGGCAGTGACTGGGCGGATCGGCGGTAAGCCGGTGGTCGCGTACTGCACCGACGCCACCCGGATGGGCGGGGCGCTGGGTGCCGATGGCGCGGAACGGATCGTCGCCGCGATCGAGTTGGCGGTGCGGGAGCGTTGCCCCGTCGTCGGCCTGTGGCACTCGGGCGGGGCGCGGCTGGCCGATGGCGTGGAGTCGATGCACGGCGTCGGTCGGATGTTCGCCGCGATGACCGCCGCGTCCGGTCGTGTGCCACAGATTTCCGTGGTGCTCGGGCCCGCCGCGGGTGCGGCCGCCTATGGCCCTGCACTGACCGACGTGATCGTGCTGGCCGACGCCGGGCGGGTGTTCGTCACCGGCCCTGATGTGGTTCGCAGCGTCACCGGTGAACAGATCGACATGGCCGGTCTCGGTGGTGCGGCGGCGCACGGCAGGTCCGGTGTCACACACATCTGCGCGCGGGACGAGTCCGACGCGTACGAGCACGCTCGCCGGTTGGCCGGTTTCTTCGCCAGCCCAGGGCTTTTCGACATGACCGCGGTGACGGACACGGTGGACCCGTACCAGCTGCTGCCGGTCTCACCTCGCCGGGCATATGACGTCAGGCCGGTGGTCCAGTCCATTGTGGATGGTGGTGAGCTCGCGGAGCTGCAGCCGAGGTGGGCGCCGAACATCGTCATCGGGTTCGGCAGGCTCGGCCGCCGCTCGGTCGGGGTGATCGCGAACAACCCGCTGCGCAAGGGCGGTTGCCTGGATTCGCTGGCCGCGGAGAAGGCAGCCCGGTTCGTGCGGTTGTGCGACTCGTTCGGGATCCCGCTGCTGGTGATCGCCGACGTGCCGGGCTACCTTCCCGGCGTGGCCCAGGAATGGGGCGGCGTCGTCCGCCGGGGCGCCAAACTGCTGCACGCCTTCGCCGAGGCGGTCGTTCCCCGCGTCACGCTGATCACCCGCAAGTCCTATGGTGGCGCGTACATCGCCATGAACTCCCGGTCGCTGGGAGCCACCAGGGTATTCGCCTGGCCGGGCGCCGAGGTCGCGGTGATGGGCGCGGAAGCGGCGGTGAACGTCCTGTATCGCAAGAAACTCGCCGCGGCACCCGAGGAGACGCGAGAGTCCCTGCGGCAGGAGCTGATCGCCACCCAGCGGGCGGACGCGGGCGGGGTCGATCGGGCACTGCGGCTCGGTGTGGTCGACGAGGTCATCGAACCGCGCCAGACCCGCCGGAAGGTCGCCTGCGCCTTGGCCTCCGCACCCGCCGGCCGGGGCAACCACACGAACATCCCGCTCTGATGGACATCCTCGGCGTGGGCAACGCGATCCTGGACGTGTTTGCCCGGGTGGAGCCGGGTTTCCTCACGGCGCACGGCCTGGCGAAGGGCTCGATGACGCTCGTCGGCGCCGACCGGGTGCGGTCGTTGTGCGCCGGCCTGGTGCCGGTCGCCGAGATCTCTGGCGGATCGGTGGCCAACTCCATGGTGGTCGCCGCCTCGCTCGGCGCCCGGGCCGGCTACATCGGCAAGGTGCGCGACGACGACCCGGGGGAGACGTTCATCCGTGACACCCGGGCGGCGGGTGTCGGCTTCCGGACACCCCGGTCCACGTCCGGACCGCCGACCGCCCGGTGCGTCGTCCTGGTCACCCCGGACGGTGAACGCACGATGTGCACCTACCTGGGCGCCTGCGCGGAACTCGGGCCCGAGGACATCGATCCCGGGCTGGTGGTCTCGGCGGCGGTGACGTATCTGGAGGGCTACCTCTGGGACCGCCCCCGCGCCAAGGACGCCTTCCGCCTCGCCATGTCCCTTGCCCACCGGGCCGGCCGCCGGATCGCCCTCAGCCTGTCCGACGGCTTCTGCGTCGAACGCCACCGCACCGAGTTCCTCGACCTGGTGCGCAGCCAGGTGGACGTGTTGTTCGCCAACGAGGACGAGATCCGCTCGCTGTGCCAAGTGTCCACAACGGACGCCGCGGTGGCCCGGCTGCGCGACGCCTGCGAGATCCTCGTGGTCACCAGGGGAGAGAAGGGTTCGCTGGTGGCCGGTGCGGGCATGGTCCACGAGATCCCCGCCGTCGCGACCACGGTCGTCGACACCACCGGGGCTGGTGACGCCTACGCCGCGGGCTTCCTGCACGCCCTCACCCAAGGTGCCGGCCTCGCGGACTGCGCCCACCTCGGGTCGGTCGCCGCCGCCCGGATCATCTCGCACATCGGTTCCCGCCCGGTGCTGGACGTCTAGAAAGGGCTGAAGTAGTGAGCGGGCGGCACTTCACCGGAAGTGCCGCCCGTTCACGATGGCGTTCAATCGCCGGTCTTCGAGGACTTGTCGCCGGTGATCTTGCGGAACCCGCTCGCCCCGCTGCGGTTCTACATCAGGACCGCCGGCCGAACAGCAACCGCCGCAACAGCATCAGCGCGACGAACGTGCCGATCGCGAACGGGACCGGCCGTTCCCGTGCCGCCGCCATCACCCGCTGCACGAACTGCGCCACGGGTTCCGGCATCTTGTCGATCGTGTCCTGGGCCGCCTTCTGGGCCTGGACGGAGACCTCCGCGGCCTTGCCGGCGGCGGCGTGCATGGCCTCGCCCGCCTTGTCCGCGGCGACGCCGATCACCTCGTCGGCTTTGGCGACGGCGACGTTCATCGCCTCGCCGGTCTTGGCGGCGGCGACGTTCATGGCCTCGTCCGCCTTCGCCGCGGCCACATCCTTGACCGCCTCCGCCTTGGCCTTCGCGGTACCGGCCATCTCCGCGGCCGTCTTTCTCGTGTTAGTCATCAGTGCGGACCTTTCCGCGCGGTGAAGGGAACCGAACGGCCGCGCTTACCGCGGCATACCCGCCCAGCGGCCCGAATAATCCGGCGTGACCGGGGTCCACGTCGATTCTGGGTGTCCACTGAGGTGAACGGCTAGATTCAGAAGCGTCACCGGCTCTGACAACCGGCGATAGAGATCCAATG
>CBIMJO010000519.1:0-6851 GCA_966244135.1 uncultured Actinocrispum sp.
CACCGGGTGACGAGGTACCGCCCAGCGCGCACGAACCGGCGGGCACGCCTGAACCCCTTGTGGTGGAAGGAGAACCGATCCCCGGCGCGGCCCCGGAGGGTGTGCCGCCGGTGGAGGGCGGAACGCCACCGGCACCCGAGGGAGCACCGCCGGTCGAAGGCTCGCCGCCGCCCCAGGAACCGCAGAACCTGGAGAACCTGACCGACGCCGAGATCGACGCGGCGTTGTCGGGCGCGCCCACCCGCGAGACGACCCCGGCGGACTTCACCGACGCCGACATCGACGCCCTGGTCGGCCGCCTGGACAACCCCTCGCAGCTGGAGGCGCCGGAGTTCGCGCTGGCCGGGCCGGTCGGTCCGGACACCGTCAACCCGGTCACCGGCCAGGTCGAGCCCGCGTTCGGGTTGAGCGGCACCACCATCCAGGGGCAGAACGTCAACCCGAACCAGATCGCCTACCACGAGAACATGCAGTTCCAGGGGATCAGCGACGTCCGCGAGATCCCCGCGTTCCCCACCGGTCCCGAGCCGACCTTGCCTGGCGCGCCTGGCAATCCGGTGCCGCAGACCGAGGTCCGGATCACCGGGCCGTCGCCGGGACCGAACCAGCCGCGCCCGGTGCTGTCCGCGGAGACCGGCGGGAACGTCGAAGTCCGCTACCACAGCGCGAACCCTGGTGCGCCGGAAGGAAGTTTCTCGCACGACAACCCGACCGTGCAGGTCAACACGCCCGGCAACAACTATCCGTGGGAAGGGCAACCGGTCAACGAGGGCGCCGGTCAGCGCGCGAACATCCGGCCGTTGCAGGGCGCGGACGGACAGCCGACCGCGGGCCGGTACCGCACCGCGGACGACCAGTGGCTGCGCCTGCCGAACGGGCAGCAGCGCGCCGGGTTCGAGGCCGGGAACCCGATGCCGCCGGGTGTCGCGACGCCCGAACAGATTGCCTCGTCGCACTATCCGGTCTACGGCGAGCCGAGCGGGCCCATCCAGGGCGGTGGCGGTGCGCCTCCCACCGGCGGTGGAGGCGGTGTACCACCAACGGGCGGGGGCGGTGGAACGCCGCCGCCTACGGGAGGCGGCGGTGTGCCACCGGCAGACCTGCCGAGCGTGATCATCGACGAGGCCGCACTGGGGCTTCAGCCCGGTGAAGTCGAGACGTTCCAAGGGCCTTCGCGGCGGCCACCCGAGCGACCGACCGATGTGGACTGGAGTGACCCGGCCGTGCAGCAGGCGCTCGGCCTGGACTCGAACGGCCGGCCCACCGGGTCCACGCTGAGCGGTTCGGGGCAGCTGGAGGTGAACCCGAACACGCGCAACTTCGATCCGACGGGCGCGAATGGTCCCGGGCCGTTCCGCGGTGAGCTGGGGCAGGTGAAGAACGGCGAGTTCGCGCCCGAGGGGTACTTCGACGTCCCGGAGCGCCGGTACAACCCTGATGGCACAGTGCAACCCGACTATGGCGTGCGCGTCGGGCCGCCGGGTGCGTGGGTGGACCACACCTTCTCGAGTCTGGAGGAAGCCCAGGCGTACGCGGACTGGGTTGCGTCGCAAAGCCCCGGCGGAATCCGGAACACCTCCGCGCTGCCGCACGGCTGGCCCGCGGACGCGTCGGGCACCGTGTATCCCGGCAACCCCGTGGATGCCGTGCGGATCTTGGAGGTTCCCGGTGGGACACCGCAGATCCGCTCCGAGGTCGCGCCCCAGCCGGAGGGCATGCCCGCGCTGGACCGTCCCAACGTGTATCCCGGTGGCGGGCCGCAAACCCAGCTGCCCAAACACCTTTTCCCGCGGGCACCCGAGGGTGGCGTGTCACCGGCGCAGGTCGGTCCGGCGACGCCGATCACCGGCAACTGGTTCGACCGGCTGCAGCAGTACCCGGGCCGTGATCGCGCTCTCGCGATGCACGAAACCGTTGAGGGCCTTGAACATCGCACGCAGCTCGCCGAGCGGGCGCACCGCGGCGAGCAGGCGGGCGCGATTGTGGACCGCGCGCGCGGTGGGGAGGAGCACGAGTCCCACGCTCCCGTTGTGGAGTCGGTGAACCCCGCCTACCAGCCGCCGCCGGGCACGCACGAGCAGATCGAGCAGATGACCCGGGACATCGACCGGCTGCTCACCGCGCGGGCGCGGGCCGAGCAGCGGGAGGCGCGGGCGCAGCAGGTCCGCCAGCAGGCCGAGGCTCAGGGCGCGCAGGTCAGCGAGGCTCAGCAGGCGTCCGCGCAGGCGTTGACCGCGACCCAGGCGCACCAGGCGCAGGTGCAGCGCCGCGAACAGCTCAACCAGCAACGGGCCCAGGCCCATCAGGAGGGTGGCGGGCACATCCAGGACTCCGCGTCGCAACTGGCCGGGATCGGCACGCTGGAGACGTTGCTCGCGGGGTGGACCGGGTTCACCGGGCTGGTGCTGGACTTCTCCGCGGTGCTGCCGGACTCCGCGGTGTCGGCGTTCCACAAGATGAACACCGACTCCGCGACGTTCATGGCCAAGCTCGTGCAGACCCGGGAGGGCATCGCCGGTCACGCCGCCGCCCAGCCCGGCCGCGGCGCGGAGATCGCCCAGGCGGGCCAACGCCTCACCACGACCTCCGCGCAGGCGGAGACCACCGAGGCCCAGTTCACCCAGTCACAGCAACAAGCCGCCCAGCTCGCCGAGGCCAACCAGCGTCACGTCGCCTCCGCCGAAGCCGACCGTGCCGAAGCCTCCGCGAACGCCACCCGCGCCGACACCGCCGCGACCTCATTGACCGAACGCCGGGACACCCTCGCCGCCCAGATGCAGGCCTGGGCCACCGAACACAAGGCCGCCCGCGACGCCGCCGTCGAGGAAACCGTGGCCCGCATGGAAGCCCGCGGCATGCGCGTCACCCACCGCCCCGAGCACTGAGGCGATCTCAGTTGGCGGCGACGGGATCCGCTGCCACACTGACCGCATGCTCGAACCGCAGGGACAGTGCATAGCCAAGGACCCCGGGGCAGCCGCCCCGGGGTCCTGTCATGCGCACGCCCTCGTAGCTCAGCCGGTCAGAGCAGGACGCTTATAACGTCAAGGTCGCGGGTTCAAACCCCGCCGGGGGCACTGGTCTCCAGCCAGGGCCCTGCCTGAGGACCCCCACCCCCAGGCAGGGCACTCTCCTTTTCGGTAGGTCACCGGAAGAGGCTGGACGCACCGGTGCATTTGTTCAGCCAGTCACCGGTGTCCCGGAACAGTGCCGTCTCACCGGTCTGCGAGGCGGTGCGGCGGATCGACTGGACGTCGGTGTACATCGCGTGGCCGGTGTGGACCCCGACTTGGCCGTCGATGCTCAGGTTGGAGTGATAGGGCGGGCCCTGGTACTTCTTCACACCGCGCTCGGTGTCGCGGCCAAAGTCCCAGTCCTCGTTGTCGGGGCCGATGCTGATGCCGAAGTAGCTGTGCACCACGTGCTGCACGCACCACACCTCGAGCCCGTTGTCGGTATAGTCGATCTGGCCGTTGTGGTTGTTGTCAACAGCCAGCGCCACCCCTGCGCTCAGCGCCAGTGTTCCGGCGGCCACGATCCCCACCACGGTTGTTCGCCCGAGTGGTCGCCATGCCATGATCCTTCTCCTTTTCCTTGCGGTGAAAGAGGATTCCCCCCGGCCCCGGTGCGTCCGGAAGCCGATCGGCACCCACTCTGCGGCCGCGGCGGACGGCGTGGTGCGTTCCCGACCGAATCCGAACGCCGGTCAGGGCAGCCGGTCGGCGGCGAGCTGGTGACGGGCCCGCAGCTCTTCGCCCTCCGGCATGCCGAGCTGGGTGTACTGCCGGACGGCATGCGCGTAGTGCTCGCGCGCACGGTCGGCGTCGCCGAGTTCGGCGTGCGCGTCGCCAAGCCCGGCGTGTGCACGGGCGTGCTGATCGCCGGCACCGATGGCGGTAGCGACCGCGTGCGCGGCAGTGTGGTGGGCAAGGGCGTCGGCGGCGTGGCCGAGCGCGCACGCAGCCTCACCAAGTCCGTTGCGCGCCCATGCTTCCGCCTGCTGGTCACTGCTGTCGCGGGCGATCGCGAGCGCGCGCTGGTGGTACTCGATCGCACGAGCCGGCTCGCCCGCGCGAGCGTGCAGGATGCCGAGGCTGTTGAGCGCCCGCGCCGCGCCGTCGTCGTTGCCCAGCTGCCGGGACAGCGCAAGCACTTGGTGGATGTGCTCGGCGGCGGACGCGTACCGGCCGAGCCGCACCTCGACGTCACCGAGGTTGGTCAGCGCGTGCGCCTCGCCGACCAGGTCGCCGAGCTCCCGGAACGCCGCCAGGGCCTGCCGGTGGTGCTCGGCCGCCGCGTCCAGCCGGCCCAGCCGTTCCTCGACCACACCGAGGTTCGTCAGGGTGTGCGCCTCGCCGATCCGGTCGCCGATCGCGCCGAACAGCCCGAGAACCCGCTCGAGGTAGCCAGTGGCCGGCTGGTAGCGGCCGAGCCGTTCGGCGATGAGCCCGAGGTTTCCCAGCACGCGCGCCTGCCCCGGCCGGTCGCCGAGGCGGGTGAACAGCTTCAGCGCGCGCCGCAGCTGCTCGGTCGCCTCGTCGTAGCGGCCCAGCTGCAGATAGGCGGTGGCGAGGTTGGTCAGCGCGTGCGCCTGGTGGGCCGGGTCGGCCGCTCCGCAGGCGTACCTGTGCACAACCACCGCGTCCAAGTGGTGCCCGCCATCCAGGTAGCGGTACAGCAGCGCCGACAGCCGCGTGGTGTGACCGAGCCAGCCGTTTCCGGCGGTGTGCACTGCGATCGTGACCAGCGTGGTGCGCTTGGCGTCCAGCCAGGCCCGCGCGGTGTCCGGGTCGGTCAGGTCCGGAACCGGCGTCGTCACCGGGCCGACCGACGGCCGGCGGTGTGCCTCCGCTGGATACAGGCCGTCCATCGCGGCCGCGGTGGCGGCGACGTAGTAGTCGAACAACCGGGTGAGCGCGGCCCGGCGGGCCGACGGCGGATCCTCGTCCCCGGCGCGGCCGGCGGCGAACGCACGGACGAGGTCGTGGAAGGTGTAGCGATCGGCCGTGATCTGTTGCAGCACATGCTCAGCGCACAGGTCGCGCAGACCTGCCTGCGCCACCGCCAGGCCGGTGCCGGCCAGTGCGGCGGCGGCGTGCGGGTCGAGATCCGTGGCGGGGTGCAATGCCAGCAACCGCACCAGCTGCTGACGCGCCGCGGGCAGCGATCGGTAGGACACGTCGAATGCCAGCTCCACACCGGCGTCCAGGCGACGCACCCGCCGCCGCTCCTCGAGCCGGTCGGCGTGCTCGGTCAGTGTCCAGCCGGGTGTGCCGTTGAGATGCCCCGCGACCAAGCCGAGTGCCAGCGGCAGGTACCCGCAGCTGCGCGCGATCCGCGCCGAGGCGGTCGGGTCGGTGCCCACCGGGATGCCCGGCGCCGCGGCGGCCAGGAAGTCCAGGGCCTCGTCCGGGCTGAACACGTCGACGACGAGGTGCGCCGCGTGGGGCAGGCCGGTGAGACGGCGCCGGCTCGTGACCACGGCGATGCAGCCAGGGGTGTCCGGCAGCAGCGGGGTGATCTGGTCCGTGCTGGCGGCGTTGTCCAGCACCACGAGCACCCGCTTGCCGGCCAGCCGCGCGCGGTAGGCGGTGGCGCGGGCCGGGAGGTCGTGCGGGATCTGCTGGCCTGGTACGCCCAGCACCCGGAGGAGCCCGTCCAGCACGGCGGCCGGATCGGCGGGCGGCTGGGCTGGATCGGGGTGGAAGCCGCGCAGGTTGACGAACAGCACATGATCGAACGGATGGGCGCGGGCGAGCTGGTGCGCCGCGTGGACGGCGAGCCTGGTCTTGCCGACACCGGCCATGCCTTCGATCGCGGAGATGACCACCGCGCCCACATTCCCGCCGTCGTGCGGCAGCGCGCGCAGCCGTTCCAGCTCCGCGTCACGGCCGGTGAAACCGTCGAGGTCGGCCGGCAGCGCGGCATGCACCCGAACCTGGCCGGCGGCCTCGATCTCGCCGCCGACGACCCGCAATGCCTGCGCCCACTGCGCGACGTAGCCCGGGTCCGGGTGCAGGGCCCGCACGACCGCGACGACCAGGTCGGCGTTCAGCCGCCGCCGTCCGGGACGGAAGCAGTCCACCACCGTGGTCTTGCGCGCGAGCTTGCCCGGTGCCCGGCCCTCGGCCCGCCACGCCTCGTTGACCCGGTTCTTGATGCCCTCGTAGGACGGGTCGCCCGCCCACACCTTCAGCAGCCGCAACCGTTCGACGAGCTCGTCGAGCGTCGCGGCACGGCCCGGGTCGGGCAACGCACCCAAGGCCCCACCCCGGACATCCGCCACCGTGACTTCCCCTGGAACCTCCGCCGTCACGCGGTATGTCGCTCACGGCACCGTGATCGTGACACTCCGCTTCGTTTTCCCGGATGCGGCTCCGGCCGGGGCGGCACCCCGGGCCGGAGTGTCCATTTAGGACGTTCGACGGGCGGTGAGCAGCAGCCGCCCGCTACCGAGCCGGTAGGGGTCGCCACCCGGGCCGCCGAACAGCTCGAACTCGGCGAAACCGTTGCCGGACAACAGATCGACGATCCGCGCGACGGTGTACACATGATGGATCGCGGCCATGCCGATCGCTTCGGCGGACAGGTCGTGCCCGGTCACGGAGTGCCCGCGACGGGCGAGCTCGAGGCTGTGCCGCCCACTGCCGCATGGCACGTCCAGGATCCGCGAGCGCGGCGCGAGACCGAGCCGGTCCTCGACGAAGCCGATCTCCTCGATGACACCGGGCGGGCTTGACAGGCAGCCCTCGAGCCTCCATGGTTAGTTACATGAGTAATGAACCGACGAACCGCAGCGCGCGGTGGTCGGCGTGAAGGACGACGGACGGCCGCTGTTCCTCCAGATCGCC
>CBIMJO010000520.1:0-6845 GCA_966244135.1 uncultured Actinocrispum sp.
CTGGTGACCTTGCGCAACCCCCGGAGCAGGTTCTCCTTCCTGAACTTCCTGCACGACCAGGATCGCCTTGATCATTTCGTGAACCTGGGCACGTTCCACCCGTTCCGCTGGGAACTGTCGGACTACCTCCAGTGGGTCGCCGGGTCGTTGGAGCACGTGGGAATCCGTTACGGAGCGCGGGCTTCGCGGATCGACCCGGACCGGGGCGCCGACGGGTCGATCGCCGGCTGGACCGTGACACTGACCGATGGGGACACTGTTCGCTGCCGCGACCTCGTCGTCGGTGGCGGCCGTGACCCACACGTTCCCGATGTGTTCACCGGCCTGCCCAGCGACCGTGTGATCCACAGTGCTCAGTACTGCAGACGCATCGCGCAGGTGCCGAAGGACAAACCGATCCGGGTCGTGGTGATCGGAGGGGCGCAGAGCGCCGCGGAGATGTTCATGGCAGTACACCAGAATCTTCCGTTGAGCCAGCCGACGATGATCGTGCGTTCCGTCGGCCTGCAGAACTACCAGACGAGCAAGTTCGTCAACGAGCTGTTCTTCCCGTCCTTTGTGGACGAGTTTTACGACAGCCCTGCCGAAGTCCGCACCCAGATGCTGAGCGAGATGCGCTTCACCAACTACGCCGGGTTGGCCCCACCGTTCCTCGACGAGCTGTACACCATGCTGTATCAGCAGAACACCCTGGGGCCGAGGCGATCCAGTGTTCGCGCGATGACCGAGGTGGTCGGCGCCCGGGTCGACAACGACGAGGTGGTACTCGACCTGCGGGACCGCAAGAGCGGCAAGGTTGAACCGTTGTGGTGCGACCTGGTGTTGCTGGGGACGGGCTACGACTCGCGGATGCCCGCATTGATCCGGCACGTGGCCGCACAGGTGGGGCTGGACGAGATCTCGGTCAGCCGGTGCTACCGCGTGGACATCGGCGACTCGGCCTGGGGGGCGCTGTACCTGCAGGGCGTCAACGAGGAGACGCACGGTATCGCCGACTCCCTGATCAGCGTGCTGGCGCACCGATCCAAGGACATCCTCACCGACATGCTGGCGCGTCGGGGTGGCGCGCCGTGCACAGGAGCGCCTGATGACCACTGAGCGGCTGATGCTGATCTCACCGGGACCGACCGCGAACGGCGACCTGCACCTGGGCCACCTGGCCGGTCCGTTCCTGGCCGCCGACATCTGCGCGAGGTACGCCCGTGGCGTCGGCCGGGACGTGCTGTTCGGCACCGGCATCCACTCCACCCAGAACTACATCGTCACCACCGCACGGAGACTGGGCACCCGGCCCGAGGAGCTACGCACTCACGCGGCCACGCAGGTTGAGGAAACCCTGACAGCCGTGGGCATCCAGCCCGACGGGTTCGTTCGTTTCGACGACCGGTACGTCAAGATGGTCCTGAACTTCTTCGACCGGTTGCACAGCATGGGAAAGCTCAGGCTCCGCGCGGTGCGGTTCCCCTTCGCGCCACGCACGGGGGAGTATCTGACCGACGCCTACGTCCAGGGCGGCTGTCCGGTTTGCCTGGCCGACGGGTGCGCCGGGCTGTGCGAAAACTGCGGGCACTGGATCGCCTCCGGTGAGCTGGTGGGCCCGCGCTCCACATTGCACCCCGGCGATCCGGTGGAATTGCGGGAAGAGCGCGTCCTGGTGCTGCCGGTCGAGGACTATCGCGATGAACTGGTGGACTACTTCGACCGGCACAGGGCGACACTGCGACCGCGCCTGGCGCAGATGATCGAGGAAATGTTCGCCCGGCCACTTCCGGACTACCCGATCACCCTGCCGATCTCGTGGGGCATCGCCGCGCCGTTCCCGGAGGTCGCCGGGCAGGTGATCTACGCCGACGCCGAAACCATCGCCTGGAGCATGCACTGCTCGGCGCTCTGCGCCGAACGCCGGGGCGAGGTGCTCGCCACCGAGGACGAGCTGTGGTCGGCGGATTCGGACACGAAGGTGGTCTACTTCTTCGGTTCCGATGCCGGCTTCGCGTTCGCCGTCGTCGGCGTCGCGATGTTGCTGGCACTGGGCGGGTACGTCCTGCCCGAGCAGTTCATCACGAACGAGTTCTACGAGCTGGACAACGACAAGTTCTCCACCAGCCGCGGTCATCTCGTGACCGGGCGGCAGCTCGCCGCCGAGGTACCGAGGGATCTCATCCGGTTCCACCTCGCCGCGACCAGCCCGGAATTCCAGCGTACCAATTTCACCCGCGACGCGTTGACCACGGTGACCCAGGGGCGGCTCGTGCGGCCGTGGAACCGTGTGGTCGCCAAGGTCGACGAGTGGGCCGGTCGTGGGCCGCTACCGGTGTCCGGGCAGTCAAAGGCAGCTGCAGCACGGATTGTCGAGCGGTTCGCCGCCGCATACGACATCCACCGGTTCAGCCTGACGTCGGCGGCGTTCACGCTGACCGAGCAGTTGGCGCGGCTGGACAGATGGGAGGTGCGGCCGGATACGGCCGGAGATTTCTGCCACGAGGTGGACGTGTTCCTCCGCTGTGCCGCGCCCATTCTGATCGACCTGGCGGAGAAAGCCCTGCCGGACAATGTGATCCCTGCCAAGCCCGACGCGACGATGATCACCCCGGAGCGGTTGCCTCGACTGTCCGGGATCGTGCAGTGATGACGCGCCGGATCCGGCGGGTGGTCATCGTAGGGGCCGGGGTCACCGGGCTGCTGACCGCGGTGGAGTGCGCGCTCGCGGGTCATCGGGTGACCGTGCTGGACAGGGGAGCGATTCCCAATCCGGAGTCGAGCTCGTTCGACCAGCACCGTGCGATCCGGACCCTGGCCCATGGCGACGCGGCGGCAACGGAGCGAATGCTCGCTGCCCACCGCCGCTGGTTGGAGTTGGAAACCCTGCTTGGCACCAGGTTCTACCGGCGGGTCGGAGTGATGACGGCGTGGCCGCGCGAGCAGGTCGACGCGGTTGCCGGTTTCGCGGCCACCGCCGGAGTGTCCGTCGAGCCCTGCGCGCCGGAGAAATTCCCGCACCTGGGGTTCCCAGCCGGATCGGTGGGTCTGCTGGAGATCGACGCTGGAGTGTTGCTCGCCGAACGGGTGCTGCGTTGCGCTGTCCGCTGGCTCGCCGGGCATTCGTCGGTGACACTACGGCCGGGCTGCGAGGTGACGGCAGTTGACGTCCACTCCGGACTGATCGGGCTTGCCGGTGGCGAAACCCTTGGCTCCGATGTCGTCCTGGTCGCGGCCGGGCCGTGGTCCCGCGAGCTGTGTGAGCTCCCGGTCGCGCTGCACCGGCAGACCATGGTGTACCTGCGGCCACCGGAGAACCTGGTGCGGTGGTGGGAGAACGCGCCCGCTGCGGCCGGCATCGGCACTGACGGGCGGGCCTGGCTGCTTCCGCCGGGTGACGACACCCTGCTGAAGCTCAGCACGGACACGGTGTGCCGGGAGGTGAACACAGTAGACAGCGTGGAACCGGAAGAGCCATGGGGCGCTCAGGTGCTGAATGCGTCCATTGTGTCCGATGTGGACCGGTACGACGTGGTCATGGTGAAGCAGTGCCACTATGCCACCGATGCGCGGACGGGTGGTGCGCTCCTCGCCCGCATGGGTCCCGCCGCCTGGTCACGTCCGGCCTGCGGCGGCAGCGGGTTCAGCGGAGCGCCGCTGGTGGCGGGCGAATTCGTGGAAGCGATGGAGGATGCGTCATGAGTGACGATGCGCCGATCGGTGTGGCCGAAGCGCTGAAGGCGACGCCGGCCGCGGTCCGGTATCTTCTCATCGGCGTTCTGATCAACCAGCTCGGCGCGTTCGTCCAGGCGTTTCTCGTGCTGTACATGACGTTCCGTGGCGCGTCCATCGGTGTGGCCGGCTTGTGCATCGCCGCCTACAGCGTGGGATCGGTTTTCGGTACCCTGCTGGGCGGTGAGCTGACCCACCGATGTGGTCCCCGGGTCACCATTGTCACGGCCATGGCGTGCTCAGGCCCACTGGTGGCGTCGATCCCGTGGTTGAGTGGGCCGGGGACCTTCTGGCCGCTCATCATCGTGGTCGCGCTGGCAGGCCTGGTCACCCAGGCGTACCGGCCGGCAGCGGCCGTGCTCCTCAGCGACCTGATGCCGGAACGGTACCAAGTCATGGCGTTCTCGATGATGCGGATCGCCCTGAACATCGGCGCCGCGGTCGCGCCGTTGATCGCCGCGGGACTGATCCTCATCGACTGGGATCTGTTGTACGGGTCCGACGGCGCGACCGCGCTTCTGTACTCGGCGCTGGCCTTTGCCCTGCTGCCGAAGAAGACCTCGCAGGCTCGGACCGGACCGACCGGTACCGAGCCTGTCGCGGACGGCCGCTCGACGTACGCCGTGATGATGCGGGACACGAGGTTCCTGTTGTACCTGGCCGCCGTCCTGTTCGGAACGGTCGCATATGTACAGTCGATGACCGCGCTGCCGCTCCAGATCGTCCACGACGGACACCCGACCGCTTTGTACAGTGCCGTGCTCACGATCTCGTCGGTCCTGCTGATCACCTGCGAGCTCAAGATCACCACGTACGTCACCAGACTGCCGACACACATCGCGGCATTCGTCGGCCATGTCGTGTACTCGCTCGGACTGGCGGCCTACGCGTTGTCCGCTCGATCCAGCGCGTTCGTGATCACCGGCGCGGTAGTGGCGGTGACCGGGCTGATGCTCGCCGGGCCGAGCATGTTCGCTCACCCGGCGCGGTTTCCCGCTGCGATGAAGGCCCGCTATGTCGCAACGATGCAGGCCGTGATCGGGCTGGCCTCGGCGGCCGGGCTCGCGTTGGGGGCGGTGGCCTGGAGCCGGCTGGGCAGCAGTTTCTGGCTGTTGATCAGTGCCCTGAACCTCGTCGCGGGGCTGCTGGCCGTGGTGGGTCTGAGGCGGGCGACACAACCGGGCCCGGCTGCGGAGCCGGACCCGAACGCCGAGGTGGAGCCGGAAACCGTTGGAGGAAGGCATGAGTGACAGGCCGGTTGTGGTCGTCGGGTTCGTGGGTGTCACGCTGGCGGCCCTCGCGGAGTTCCAGCCGGACAACTCGGTGATCTTCGTCGAGGAACCGGACGTCGTGCGCAAGCGGCAGATGCGCGACAAGGTCGACGGGCTGGCGTTCGTCCGCGGCCTGATCGAGTGGGAGTACCACTTGGCGGGCAAGGCCGACGAGTTCTACAACGCCCACACCGACCTCGATCCCGCTGCGATCGTGCCGGCGATCGAGTACGCGACTCCGTTCGCCGCCAGGCTCGCCGAACGCTACGGCTTACCCGGCGCCGGTCTCGGCGCCGCGCTGATCCTGCGGGACAAGCTTCTGCTACGGCAGGTCAGCTCCGCCGCGGGCATAGCCAACCCGGAGAGCATCAAGGCGCGGAGCCCGGCGGACGTGCTGACGTTCATGCGTGACCATCCCGGACCGGTCGTGCTCAAGCCGGCGAACCGTCAGGCGTCGGTCGGCACCCAGGTGATCCACGAGCCGGCCGAGGTCGAGTCGGCATGGTCGGACTGCCTCGACCAGGACGAAGGCATCTTCGTGCCCGATCGGCCCATGGAACTGTCCATGTTGGTCGAACGCTACGTCGACGGGCCCCAGTACAGCGTCGAGATGCTCGTCCGACAGGGCGGTGCGCTGTTCGTCAACGTCACCTGCAAGCAGACGTTCCCGGGGGCACGCCCGGTGACGTTGACCAACAGCGTGCCGGCGGACATACCGGTGGATCTCGCGGAGTCGCTCGGCGCCCTGACCGCACGTGTGGTCGAGGTGGCCGGCTTCCGCGACGGGATCATCCACTGTGAATGGATCGTCTCGGACGACGTTCCATACCTGATCGAATGCGCGGGCCGAGCCGCCGGTGGCGGCATCATCGAGATCATCCAGCGGGCCTACCCGGTGGAGCTCTACCGCTGCTACTACGCGGTGATGAAGGGCGAACCGATTCCGAGCGAACTGCCCCAGCGGGCCGGCGGTGCCGCGGTCGCGCGGTTCCTGGCGGTCCAACCGGGCGTTGTCGAAAGCGTCCGTGGCGTCGAGGACGCCCGGCTCGCCGACGGGGTCTTCCTGGCCGATGTCACCGTCGCACCGGGCGACGAGGTCGCCGACCTGCGCGACTCGTGGGACCGGGCGGGCATCGTGATGGCCACGGCGGACAGCCCCGCCGAAGCGCACCGGCTGGCCGAGGCCGCCGCCGGCATGGTCCGGATCGACATGAGACCAGCGCGGAAGCCTGAAGTCGTGAGGGGAAGGGCATGAGCGCCATCAATGGTGTGCTGCTGGTCATAGGCAGCGGGTTGAAGGTGTACCGCGAGTACCTCGTTGCGCCGATCCATCGCCGCGCCCGTTCGGCCGGCCTGGACATGGTTCTGCTCAACAACCTCAAACCCACCTGGCAGCACGACTACTTCGACGAGATCATCGTCGCCAACGTCTTCGACTCCGAGGTGATGGCCTCGACGGCACGGGACTTGGCCGCACGCCGTCACATCGTCGGCCTGATGTGCTGGGACGAGCCACTGGTCCTGGACGCCGGTCTCCTCGCCGCCGAGTTCGGGGTGCCGGGTCTGTCCGTGCCCGGCGTGCAGGGCTGTCGGGACAAACAGCGCACCAGGACCAAGCTCACTGCGGCAGGCCTGTACCAGCCGGCGTTCGAACTCACGACCAGCATCGAGCAGGCGCGCGCGGCGGCCGAGCGGATCGGCTATCCGGTGGTGATGAAACCCCGCGCGATGGGCGCCAGCATCGGCGTCGTGTTCGCGGCCGACGAGTCCGAAGTGGACGAGGCCTTCCGGATCGCGCTGTCCGCGAGTCTGGTCGACCCGGGCCCGTACCGGGCGAGCGCCATCGTCGAGGAGTACGCCCCC
>CBIMJO010000521.1:0-6837 GCA_966244135.1 uncultured Actinocrispum sp.
TTCCCGCGCCCCGGTGAGATCGTTCCCTACCTCGGCGACTCGACGCTGTTCACGCGCCTGTGCGGCGGCCGCACGCCGGTTGACGGCCGGCTGGGCGAGATCCGCTTCGACGGTGACCAGGAACTGGGCCACAAGGTCGCGAAAGCGCTTCCCTTCACGATCTAGGCGCGATCCGCGCATGGCAGGGCCGGACCAGGTGGTCGCCTGGTCCGGCCCGCGGGAGGAACTGTCACTCAGTTCGGGCAGGTGCCCAGCATCTGCGCCAGGGCGTCATGCTCGGCCTGGTCCACGGTCAGCTGGTACGCGGCCTTGACCGTGACATAGTCCCGGGCGTAGGTGCACCAGAACCCTTGTACGGGTGGCTTCCACTCGGCCGGGTCCTTGTCGCCTTTGGACCGGTTGGCGTTCGCCGACACCGCGAACAGCTGCGGGTTGGTCAGGTCGTTGGCGAACTGCTTGCGGCGGTCGTCGGTCCAGCTCGCCGCGCCGGACCGCCACGCCTCGGCCAGCGGGACGACGTGGTCGATGTCGACCTTGGCCGCGTCGGTGATCACGACGCCGTCGTACGGGCTGGTCCACGTACCGGACACGGCCTTGCACTGCGCGTCGCGGGTGACCCCGTTGCCCTGCTTCTGCAGCACGGTCTCCCTGGTGTCGCAGGAGTCCGGGCCGCTGGCCCACAGCGGGAACCGGTCCCGGCTGTACCCGGTCATCGGCCCGGCCGGCGCGACCACCAGGGAGGCCAGCGCCGGCGTGTTGCTGGGCGCCGGTGGCGGTGCGCTGGCCGTGGACTGGTCGCGGTTGGCCCACCACACGGCCAGCGAGATCAGCAACAGCAGGGCGACGGCGCCGCCGAGGGTGGTGGGAGCCGATTTTCTCTTACGTGCCACAGCAGGGATCCAAGCCGATGAAGGGCTCGATCATCGGGAGGCTCGCCGTGGCTCAGACGGACAGGATCTGATCGAACAGCGACCGGTAGCGCTGCATGGCCAGCCGCATCTCCTCGGTGTCGCCGTTGCCCAGGTCGCCGCGGTGCGACTCGATCCGGGTCTTGAGCTCGTCCATCATCTTGGCCAGCAACGAGTCCGCCTCGCGCACGGCCGTCTTGGGCTCGTCCACGAAGCTGGACTGGACCTCACGCCACTCCATCCGGAACCGCTCGGCCTCCTGGGCCTCGAACAGGCTGGCCCGGTTCTCCTGCTGCGGGACAACACTTTTCGCGTGCCCCGAGGTTCTCTCCTGCGCCGGCAGCTCATCGGTGACCGGCTCGGGCCTGACGTCCGTCCGGGACTTCGGCTCAGTGTCCACCCGGGACTCGGGCTCCTCGAAGCGCGTCCGGTCCTTGGTGGCCGTCTTGCCCGGCACAGCCTTGCCCGACGCAGCCCTGTCGGGCACAGCGTCGTCGGTAGCCCGGTTGTCCTCGGACACGGCGTCCTTCGGGGGAACGTCGGAAAGCCGGTCGTTGAGCGGGCGGTCGCCCGCGGCCCGGTCGTTGAATTCCGTCGGCATCAGTGCCGCACCTTCTCTCGCGTACCCTGCTCCAGCAGGTCTTCGAATACCTTGCGGTAGCCGATCAGTGCCGTACGCAGGTCGTCAGTGCTGACGTCCTCGCGCTGGCCGGTCTCATGCGCCTCGCGGTAGAGCTTGACCGAATGGCCGTGGCGCACCGAGAGATCCGCCAGCTGGCGCTCGTAGCCCTCGGTGGGGTAACCGAGCTCCGCGACCAGCCCGTTGACCAGCCGGTCGGCCTCGCTGACGGCCTCGCGCGGCGCGTCGATGAACTTCTCCTGCACGCGGGCCCACTGCTGCCGGTACCGGTCCTGCACCTCTGGGGTGATCGGACGCAGCTCGTACTGCGAGTGCCGCGATTCCCGTTCCGTCAGCTCACGTTCCGCCGCGCGGCGGTCGCCGTGGCGGTCCACCACGTGGTCGTACTCCGGCCCGAACGTGCGGCGCAGGCGCTGGCTGCGCAGCTGCGGGAGCAGGAAGAACACACCGGCGGCGATGAGTAAAGCGACTACGACGACGATGGCGATGATCGCACCCGTAGACATCATGACCTCCTCTGCTGGTCTGGACCGGTAATGCCACCCGGGCGGGACGGACAAACTCCGCGAGGCGGAGAATCCGGCTTCCGGGGCAGTGATTACCGTCCAATGGCGTAGTACCCACTCCGGTGCGGAACAATCGCCGGGTGGCGGAGGAGTCCCTGTTCAGACGCGTGCGTGCGCGCTACGTGTGGTTCGATCACCTGATCCGGGCGCTGGACCGGTACATCGAGCACAACGCGTACCAGTACGCGGCCTCGATCACCTACTTCAGCGTGCTGTCGGTGGTGCCGATCCTGATGGTCGGGCTGTCGGTCGCCGGTTTCATCATCGCCGACGACAAGCAGGTGATCGACGAGCTGCGGCACACGATCGTCGACGCGCTGCCGGCCGGGCTGGGCTCGTTCGCCATCGACGTCTACGACACCGTGCTCACCCAGCGGGCCTCGCTCGGGCTGTTCGGTCTGGTGATCGGCCTGTACGCGGGCTGGAACTGGATGAACGCGCTGCGGGACGCGCTGACCGCGATGTGGGACCGCGACCGCCCGCAGCTGCCGTTCTTCCGCACCATCCTGATGGACTTCCTGTCGCTGGTCAGCCTTTCGGTCGCGTTCCTGGTGTCGTTCGGGCTCACCGCGGCCGGTGGCTGGCTCAACGAGGTGATGCTGCGGCTGGTCGGCCTGGACCACGAGCCGTGGGCCGGAACAGTGTTGTCATTGGGGTCCGTGCCGCTGGCGATCATCGCGGACTGGCTGGTGTTCCTGTGGGTGCTCGCGCGGCTGCCCCGGCACAAGGTCGACACGCGCAGCGCCGTGCGGGGCGCCTTCACCGCCGCGGTCGGGTTCGAGATCCTCAAACAGGCCGCGAACATCTACCTGGGCCTGCTTGGCAAGTCCCCCACCAGTGCGGCATTCGGTTCCGTCATAGGTCTTCTGGTGTTCATCTACCTGGTGGCGCGGATGTTGCTGCTGGTAGCGGCCTGGGTCGCGACTCCCGTCCGGGAACCGGAGGCCGAGCCCACGCGGTACCGTGGGCACCTGACCGAACCGGCGGAACCGATGCGCCTGGCCACGATGGGCTGGCTGGTCGCGGCGGGCGCGGCGGCGACCCTGTTGCTGCAGCGCGCCTTCCGCAGGAAACGACAGTAAGGAGAGCGAACCCCTTGTCCGAGGTGATCCAGATCTCACTGGAACAGCACACCCCGGCGGTGACCGTCGCTCATGTGACCGGGGACATCGACCTCGCCACCGCGGAGGAGTTCCGCGAGGGCGTCGCCGAGCGGCTGGCGAGCGGCGAGGTGTTCGTGCTCGACCTCGGCGGGGTGACCTTCATGGGTTCGCTGGGCTTCTCGGTCCTGGTGGAGACCCATCAGGAGACCGAACGGCGCAACCTCCGGTGGGCGATCGTGGCCGGGGAGGGCCCGATCCAGCGCCCGCTGCGGGTCACCGGCCTGGACGGCGTGCTGCCGATCTACCCGTCGGTAGCCGACGCCCTGGCGGCTCTGACCACTGTGGACAGTTAGGTCGTGTTTCAGGTGTCCCCCGTGTCCGCAACGCGTACCTAGAGGTCCTCGGCCGCGACGAGGCCGTCCTGGATCGCGCGGGCGACCAGCGCGGCCTTGGTGGAGGCGGGGCGGCCGACGTTGGCGTACTTCAGGCGGACCCGGTCGAGATAGGTGTTCACTGTCCGCACGGTGATGCCGATCCGTTGCGCCACAAGCTGTTTCGACTCACTCTGGAACCACTCGACCAAGACCTCCAGTTCGCGGTCGGACAGCCGCGGCTGGGTCGAGCGGGCGCTGGCGGCGATCGCGCCCGCCAGGGCCGGTGGGATGTACGGTCGGTCCTCGGCGGCCGCGACCGTGGCTTCGACGAGGTAGCGTTCGCCCTCGGCCTTGGTGAGGAACGTGACCGCACCCAGGTCCAGGCAGTTCAGCGCGATGTTCTCGTCCTCGCGCATGGTGTAGACGATCACCTTGCGGCCCGCGTTGACCAGCCGCCGCAGCTCGCCGTAGGCCGCCGGGCGTTCCGGGGCCAGGTACAGGTCGAAGATCACGACGTCGGCACGGTCCCCCGGCGGTGTCCACGCGACCATCGGCGTCGGGCCGGCGGCGACGACCTGGATGAGCGGGCCGGCGTCGGCGTACCAGGCGCGCAGGCCGGCGAGGATCGCGGGATGGTCGTCAACGATCGCCACCGTCAACGGCTTCTCCACTGCACCTCCATCCACAGTGAACTCCCCATCGAACTCGGCATCGTGTCCAGGCGCAGGTTCGGGTTCGGCTCGAGTCCTGGTGCGGACGTGACCTCGCACTTGACGCTGAGCCGGACGGTGTCCGGACTGCGCATGACTGTGACGCGGGCGTTGTGGACGGCCGCGGCGAGGACTTCGGAGACCGGTTCCAGCAGGGCGCGCCTGGCCTCGATGGGCAGCTCGCCCGGTTCGCCGCGGGTCGCGAGATGGACCTCCACGCCGTGCCGTTCGGCCACGTCGATCGCGGCTTTCAGTTCGTGCACAAGGGGATCCGGGCTGTCGTCGCGCTCGGCGAACAGCCTGCGCATACGGGCGGCCTCGATCGCGCAGCGCCGCCTGGTGTCCTCATCGGACGGATCGAGGGTGCCGCCGGCGAGCCCGGTCAGGACCGGGATCGTGGTGGCGAGCAGGTCCTGGTGATGGCGTTCGCGGTCCTGGCGGACCATTTCGGCGGCAGCTTCGCGAGTGCTGATGTTCTCCTGCTCCCGCTGGGCTTCCGCTGCGGTGGCGGCGATCCGGCGGATGACCGCGGCCGCCATCGCCACCCCGGTCTGGAACCCGATCACCGACACGATCGAGATGCCCATCGCCGCGAACCGTGGCGTGAAACCGAAAACGGGCACGATCGTGATCAGGGCGTGGACGGCGAGGAAGGTCGCCGTCACCTTCAGGCGCTGGTCGAACAGCAGGAACAGCGCATACCAGCCGATCAGGCCGAACGACCAGTGCTCGGCCCGAATTACTGGGTCGCGGGGCAGTGTGACCGTCAGGATCACCGACGCACTCAGCAGCCAGGCTATTCCTGCCCAGCGGAGCCTTGACCCAATGGGCTTGCGGAGAAAGAAGAGCCCCGCGACGGCGACGACCGCCAACTGTCCAAACGCGACGGTTTGACCCCAGCCCGCCCCTTCCGGGCGTTGGGTTCCGGGCGCGAAGCTGAGCCCGAACTGGACGACGATCGCGATGAGCAGCAGCGCGGTGCGGGCCGCGTTCAGCAGGCTGCGCTGGATCAGGCGGTCACTCACCGGGCCACCTCCAGCGGACCGTCGTGCCTTGGCCGGGTGCTGACGTCACTTCCGCGTCGCCGTTGACCGTGTCCATGCGGCCCTTGATGGAATGCTGGATCCCGCGTTTCTGTGGGGTGTTCCCGTCGAAGCCGCGGCCGTTGTCCTTGAGCTCAACGCTGATCCGGTCGTTGTCGCGTTGGGCGTGCAGGGTGACCGCGTCGACTCCCGCGTGCCGCCGGACGTTGGTGAGGGCTTCCTGCAGACCGAGGAAGATCGCGACCGCGGGGGCGGCGGGCATGGTCAGGTCGTCTTCGAGGTGCAGGGTGACGGTGATGTCGGGTTCGTCGGCGAGGGGCTTGAGGATCGCCGCCAGGTCGACGTCGCCTTCGGGGATGTCGTGGACGCTCAGGGCTTCGAGGTCTCGCCGGGCGCGTTCCGGGAGCCAGTCGCTGCTGGTGCCCAACGAGACCATCAGCAGCGTTGTGCTGGCCGTGTCGTGGAGGGTTGCGAGGTATTCGCGTTCGGCGTTCCTGCGGGCTGTCGCCACTGCCGCTTCGCGCCTTCGCGCGGCGGCTTTGGCGGCCGTGGCGTCTGCCGCTTTCGCGGCGCGCTGCAGGAATCTCAGGCTGAGGTAGCACAGGATCGACTGGACGATGAGCCTGCCGACGAGCCCGATCAGGCCCGGGTCCGGTCCGGCGATGACGTTGCCCGCCGTGTACGCGCCGATGCTCAGCCCCGCGACGACCCAGCCCCTGTTGCCCCACTCGTAGTGGCAGGTCACGGAACTGATCGACGCGACCGCGAACACCCAGCTACTGACCGACTGCGCCCCATACCCCAGCTGACTCAACCCAACGACAACAACAACCAGCCCATCCCCGCCAAGAACCCATAACTGCTGCCGTTTCCACACAATCCTGGCCACACACCACACGGTGGCCAGCGCCACCAACCACCACAGCCGCGCGTCCGCCCCCAGACTGAACATCCCGGACAGCACCACGATCGCAGCCCGCAGCCAGAGCGCATACCGCGGCGCCGCTTCCGCGAGCGCGCGCACCGCCGCCATCCCGATGACCGATCCCCTCACCCCTGGTGATGCTGGCCCTCACCCCAGAGTCTAGGGACTGGATCTTTACAGAACCTTGCGCCCCACAGCAGAGAGTCGCGACCTCTCACCTCCCGCACCTATCGAGAATCAGGATTCACCCTCTCTCACCAGCGGTGATGACCCCCTGCAACCGGCCCATTACCGGCATGTCAACATCTAGACTGTGAGTCGAGCATGGAGGTGGAGCGTGTCCGCAGCTCTCAAGCACCCGATGATCGGCCCGCACACTGTTGACGAATGGCTGGCCATGGATAACCCCGCGGACGGGTCGCGCCTCGAGCTGATCCTGGGACACCTCTTGATGACTCCTGCCCCGTCTGGGCCGCATCAACGCGCTACGTCTCGCTTGACGCGTTGGCTGGAGGACGCGCTGGAAGCGGATGAACGAAATGATCTGTACGTCGTGCCCGCCGTGAAC
>CBIMJO010000522.1:0-6823 GCA_966244135.1 uncultured Actinocrispum sp.
TTCCCACCGGGGTCACGGTGACCGTGATCGACGGCCAGCGGGTCACGCTGACCGGTCCGGCGGCGATGCTCGGTGTCACGCAGACGGGCGGGATGGAGCTGCCGGTCGCCCTGCCGATGATGTCCGGCCGCGAGATCGTCTTCCCGTCCGGCCGCCCCTATCCGCTGGCCGATCTGGCGGCGGGCCGGGTCACCTTTCCCACTTCCCCGTTGCCGCCGGGGATGTCCGACCCGGCCGCCGCTGTCGACGACGATCCACGGACCTCGTGGACGCCCGGTCCGGACGGCCGGATGGTCGTCGACCTTGGCGCCGTGTCGGCGTTCGGCAAGGTAGCCCTGCGGTGGACCATTGGTGTCGTCCCGGCCGTGACGGTTTCGACCAGTGTGGACGGTCGTACCTACACACCCGGGACCTCCGGGACGGCTCGCTACGTCGCCGTAGCAACGCGTTGGCGGCCCGGACAAGCCGGACTCATAGCCCTGACAGTGCAACCATAGGCCGCAGGCCGGCCCTGCACGCTCCGTGAACCTTGCCGTAACCTGGCGGAGTGGAACCCCAGTGGCTCACCGAGCACGAACAGGCGGCCTGGCTGGGGCTCGCCTCCGTGCTGACCGCCCTGCCCCGGGAGCTGGACGCCAAGCTGCGCCGGGACGCCAACCTGAGCCACTTCGAGTACATCGCGATGGCGATGCTCTCGCAGACCGAGGACCACACCCTGACCATGTCGCGGCTGGCCACGATCACCGGCGCCACCCTGTCCCGACTGTCCCATGTGGTCTCGAGGCTGGAGAAGCGCGGCTGGGTGCGGCGCGAGGCCAGCAGCTCCGACGCACGCTCCACGCACGCGATCCTCACCGACGAGGGCTACGCCAAGGTCGTCGAGGTCGCCCCGAGCCACGTCTCGCACGTGCGCTCGCTGGTGATCGACGCGCTCACCGAGGCTCAGCTCGGTCAGCTCCAGCGAATCACCGAGCGAATCAACGACCGGCTCGGCTGACGATTTCCCGGTCATCGGGAATATGGCCCAGACAGCGGGCCATTTCCGTTCAGACGAGCGAATCCCAGACCTCGTTCACCAGATCGGACACCCGCTGGGGTTCGTTGCTGATGTCACCGGTGGGCCGGATCTCGACGGTCAGCACGTCGTTGGTGCGCAGGCAGCTGGTGGTGTGCACGGAGTTCAGCGTGGGCGCCTGACCCGCCGGGGTCGGGTCGTTGTGGATCACGCAGGACACCTCGGAGAACTGTTCCTCCTCCTCCGGGGCGTGCACCAGGCCGAGGGTGTTCGGGTCCTGGTATTGCACGAACTGCGGGTTCTCCGCGGCCGCGCGGACCGCGAGCACGCTGATCTGGTTGCGCAGATCCTTGTCGGCATAGGCGCGCACGATCGCCCCGGCGCCGCCATTCGACTTCGACAGCCGCTTGGAACTCTGGTCATCCCATGATTTCACGCGGGTCACGTTCGCCTGGCCGGCAGTGGATTTGTTCAGGTCGACCTGATCGAACGGCACGAACTCGGCGATCCGCGACGGCAGCGTCACCGACTTCGGATCGGCGCGATTGCTCCCTCCCCCGCCGCTCTCCAGCCAGAGTCCTCCCACGATCAACGCCCCGACAACCAGACCTATGACTCCGGCGACCGTCAACAAGCCCCAAGGGGGCCGGGGACCCGCAGGTGCGGAATGGGCGGGTTCGGCACTCAGCCGAGTCGGTCGCGTCATGCGCGAGATATTAGTGTCATCAATGGGCCACCACGCCAGAGGCATGCGCCAAGTATGTTGAAATTGCACCCTTACGTAACTGCGTTCTGGCAGGTGATTACCGCACTCGGGACGGGTCCGGAAATATGTTGCCCGTCCGGTTTTGAGCGCCCGACTCGGCCGGACCAGCAAGGACGGGTATCGGGCCGCGGAAAACGATCAAGGCCGCCCTCGGCGCGGCCGCGCGGGCCGCCGGGAAAGTCCGCAGAGTCTTCGCACCCACCGTCGCCCGAAAGTGCAGCGACCGGCCGGCCGGAAATATGCGGCCCGCCCGGCTCTTTCGCCGTGGAATACCAGGCGTACCACCCCCGGCGCCAGAAACACCGGCCCGTTCCGATGTGGCCGCCAAAAAACGTCTAGACCAATCATGATGGCCGGGCGGCCGGAGTTTGTCGCCGTTCTCGGCTAACACGCCGCAGCACACCAAGACGGGCAAGCGGACCATAGTGGTCTGAACCTCCAGGCCACATTGTCCGGCCCGGCAATTCGGCAGATTCCTTCTTCCGTGGCACCATGGACACGCTCTCCCGCCCGGGTTCGTCCACGATCGACGGACACCGGCGTCCGATCAGCGGATCACACCGGTGCGACGTAGAGCCACTGCCCGCCCTCGCGGACGAACCTGCTGTTCTCGTGGAGTTCACCCATCCGGCCGTTGACCCGGTAGCGCGCACGGAACTCGACCGTCCCGGTCCGCTGCAGCGGACCTCCGGCCGTTTTGTCCAGAATCTCCAGATCCACCCAGCGCAGCCCCGGCTCGAAGTCCACGCCACGCGGGCGGGCCGTCGAATGCCACGTGCGCAACAGATACGCCTCGTCCTGGACGGCGAACGCGCTGAACCGCGACCGCATCAACGCTTCCGCGGTCCCGGCCACACCGTCACCGCGATGGAAGACCCCACAGCACTCCCCGTACGTGAGTCCCGTCCCGCACGGGCACCGCTTGCCACTGTCCACCCGGCCATCTTCCCCGACCGACGAAAGCCTCGTGGACCGGCCCCGCCGCGACCGGCCCACGAGGAGGGGCACCTACGAGCGCAGGCTGCGCGGACGCATGTCGGTCCAGACCTCGTCCACGTAGTCGGTGCACTCCTGTTTGGTGCCCCGCTTACCCACCGCGTGCCAGCCGGCTGGGATCGCCAGATCGGCCAGCCACAGTGAATACTGGTCCTCGTCGTTGCGCAGGACCTGGTATTCGGCGTTCTCGTCCATTGTGTACGTCCCTCCTAGACGGATACCGGAAACCGCCGCAGCACCGGACTCACGGTGACCAGCAGCGAGACAACAGCCATTCCCACGGCGCACCACAACACCGCCGCGGTCCCATCCACGAACTCCACGAGCACCCCGCCCAGCGCCGGGCCCGCGGCCGCGGCGCCGCCGACGAACACCCCCATCACGCCCATCAGCCGTCCCCGCAACTCATCCGGGGTCAACAGCAGCTGATGGGTGTTGATCGTGGTATTCGCCGTGGGGGCGAGGAAAGCCATACCCGCGAACAACGCGCCCAGCACATACCCGTTGTTTACGAACACGGTCACGGGCGTCAGCAGGGTCACCATCCAGAACACCCCGACGATCGCGGCATACGGGCTGAGCACCCGGTGGAACGTCGGCGCCACAAGGGATCCGAGTATCCCGCCGACGCCGAGCATCGCCGCCATCACGCCGATCTCGCCGGCCGGGACACCGCGTGTCTCGGCCAGCACGATGATCACGATGTAGAAGGCGTTGAAGAAGAAGTTCAGGCTCACCGCGCACAACGCGGTCACCCGGATGTGCCGGTGTGCCCACACCCACTTGAGCCCGGCCAGGATCTCCAGATCGAACCGTTCCGGCGGAGTCTTCTCCCGCGGCGGGATCCGGACGAAACCGATCGTCACCAGGGAGACCAGGTGGGTCAGGAAGTCCACAAGGAACGGAACCGCTCGTCCGACGGCGAACAACACGCCGCCCAGGGCGGTTCCCGCCATCTGCCCGACCGAGGACCGTGCGGAGTTCAATGCCAGGGCGCTGGAAAGCTGTTCCGCGGGTACCAACCGAGGCAGGCTCGCGTCCTCGGCCGGTTCGAACAAGGCCCGGCAGACGCCCATCACGACGGCCACCAGCACCATGTGCCCGACGGTCGCGCTTTCCCACCACAGCGCCAATGCCAGGCTGCCGACCGCCGTGGCCTGGACCGCCTCGCACCAGAGCATGATCTTGCGGCGATCCCAGCGGTCCACCAGCGCACCAGCCGGAAGTCCGGCCAGGAGTTGAGCTGCCGCATCCGCCCCGAGCACCAGCCCCGAGGCCGCCGGTGACCCGGTCAACGCCAGGACCACCAACGGGAACGCGATCATCGCGGTGCTGAAACCGACCTCCGAGAAGGCCTGGCCCACCCACAACAGCGTGTAGTTCCGGTTCCGGGACAGGGGGATCATCGGCACTCCCCCGCCATCTCGCGCAGCGCCCGGGCGAACCGTGCGACCAGATGATCCATAGTGGACCTCCGGTACCGATCGGTCCGGTAGTACCAGGAGAACCCGAGCCGGCCCTCGCCGACCTCACCCACGATGTCGATCAGGTGCGCGGGCGGGGCCGCGGCGTCCTGCTCCCGGCCGATCGAGGCAAGCACGCCCCGGTAGAGCCCGAAGGTCCCGCCGGAGTCGAACTGTCCCAGGTAGTTGAACGACACCTGCGGCTGCGGGCCCGGCGGCAGCCGATCCGTCAGGTACCGCAAGGCCCCATACCCGAACCCATTGCCCGGAACAGCCCGGATCTGCCGCCGGACCGACTTGACGATCTCCCGCCAGCCGCCGGCCGGAACGGTCACCGAGACCGGGAACATCGTGGTGAACCAGCCGACCGTCCGCGACAGGTCCACACCGTCCACAATGTCCTCCCGGCCATGCCCTTCCAGGGCCAGCGACACCCGCGAGTCGCCGCTCCAGTCCGCCAAAGCCCAGGCACTGGCGGCCAGCAGGACGTCGTGGATGGCCGTGCGATAGGCGGTCGGCGCTCCTCGCAGCAACGCATCCGTCTCCTCGGCGGTCAACAACACCGACACCGAGTCGGTCGAGCCACGTTCGTCGTCGAGATCCACGGGTAGCGGCCGCACGGAAGCCTGCTCCCAGAACGGAACCTGGTCGTCCAGCCCGCCGTCACCGACGAACTCGGTCAATCGCCGGGACCAGTCCCGGAACGACGTCGTCTTGGCGCCCAGCGAGATCCCGGTCCCAGCCAAGGCCTGCTGGTAGGCGGTGTTGAGGTCGTCGAGCAGGATCCGCCACGACACACCGTCCACCACCAAGTGATGCACCACGATCAACAGCTTCGGCCGCTCCCCCGCGAAGAGCACCGCCTTCACCAACGGTCCGGCCGTGAGGTCGAAACTGGCGTGCGCCAGGTCAGCGACGCCTTCCAGGTCCTCGGTTTCAACGATTTCCAGCACTTCTGCCGGTTCGACCGGCCCGTTGACCTGGCGCCACTCGCCATCCTCCGCGGCGAACCGCATGCGGAGGGCGTCATGGTGGCTGAGCAGCGCGTCGAACGCCTTGCGGAGCGCTTCCGGGTCGACGTCCGGGTCGAGTTCGACGAAGTGGGACTGGTTGAAGTGGTGCGGGCTGATCTTGTGTTCGTCGAAGAACCACCGCTGGATCGGAGTCAGCGGGACGTCGCCCGTTACCGGCTCCTGGTTCTGCGGATCGGGAGCGTCCAAGGTGACGAGCGGGGCCATCGCGGCGATGGTCTGGTGCAGGAACACATCCTTGGTCGCGATGTGCAGACCTGCTTGGCGTGCCTTGGCGACCACCTGGATGCTCAGGATCGAGTCGCCGCCCAGCTTGAAGAAGCTGTCCCGGACGCTGATCCGGTCCAGCCCCAGCACCTCGGCCCACACCGCCGCCAACGCCGTCTCCACCGGGCCTTCCGGAGCGACATACTCGCCAGTGTCCGCAAAGGACGGTTCCGGCAAGGCTCGCCGGTCGACCTTCCCGTTGGGACTGACCGGCAACGCCGCCAGCCCGGCGAAGGCGGCCGGGACCAGGTACTCAGGCAGGCTCCGGCCCAGGAACTCCCGGACATCAGCCGGCACCTCAGGCACAACGTAAGCCACCAACCGCTTGTGGCCGTCGTCGGTCCGCACCACCGCGACCGCCGTCTCGATCTCCGGGTGAGCCCGCAGAGCGGCCTCCACCTCGCCGAGCTCGATCCGGTACCCGCGGATCTTGACCTGCTCGTCCGCCCGGCCCAGGAACTCGAGCTCGCCGGTGGTCCGCCAGCGCACCAGGTCGCCGGTCCGGTACATCCGTTCGCCGGTCCCGAATGGACTCGCCACGAACCGCTCAGCGGTGAGCCCCGGCCGGTTCAGGTAACCGCGAGCCAGCCCCTGGCCGGAGACGTACAGCTCACCGGCAACCCCGATCGGAACCGGCCGGAGTGACCCGTCGCGCACGTGCGCCCGTGTGTTCCAGATCGGCCGGCCGATCGGCGGCGCGCCACCGGGAACCAGCGGCTCGCTCCACGTCGAGACCACAGTGGACTCGGTCGGCCCATACGCGTTGATCATCCGGCGGCTCGGCGCCCAGCGTTCGACCAGATCCGCCGAGCAGGCGTCACCGCCCACGACCAACGTCCGGAAGTCCGGCAACGGCACGTCCGGCACAGTCGCCATGGCCACCGGCGGAATCAGCGCATGCGTAACCCGGTACGTCGTCAGCACATCCGCCAGGTGCTCACCGAGCAGCGGCCCAGGCGGCGGTACAACGAGACTCGCGCCGACCGGCAACGACATGCACAGCTCCAGCACGGATGCGTCGAAGCTGGGCGACGAGAACTCCAGCACCCGGTCCCCCGGCCGCACTTGCAGATGATCCGCCTCAGCCGCGGCGAAGCTGGCGATCCCCGCGTGCGAGACCACCACGCCCTTGGGGCGTCCCGTCGATCCAGACGTGTAGATCACATAGGCCGGATGCTCCAAGCGCCGCTGCACGGAGAGGTTCGAACCATGACCGTCCACATCGGTCGGATCGTCCTCGGTCAGCACGATCACCGGCGACGAGTCGGCGAGCATGAAGTCGATC